>NZ_JBGOOD010000001.1:0-197825 GCF_041439475.1 Vibrio sp. 1S139 | reverse complement strand
AACCGAGGTCCACGGATTTGCAATCCGCTGCATAGCCACTCTGCCAAGGCGCCTTAGTAACTCCAATCGAATCGCTCATTGCCATCCTCTTGGGTACGGGATGCATTCTACGGATTCAGACGATTGAGTCAATATTATTTTTGTATTTTTAATTCGTTTGAATAGATTTCATACGAAACAGGCCAAATAGCTGACTTTATGTTCAAAACACACTGTGAGCGGGTTATTCAAAGGAGATCTATATCACATTAGATATCCACTATTGATAACTTAACCTTAGGTTAAAGATCAAAAAAGCGAGCCTCAGCTCGCTTCTTCAGCAATGATGTTTTTCGTCTAACAAATCGTCTTTGGCAGCCATCAAGTATTGTGCCATTGACCAATAAGTAAGAACGGTGGCGACATACAGTGCAATGTAACCTACCCACACCATCCAGTCGTCGTATCTCCAGATAAGTACCCAAAGAGCGAACATCTGAGAAACCGTTTTGACTTTACCAACCCAAGATACCGCAACACTTGCGCGTTTACCGATTTCAGCCATCCATTCACGAAGCGCTGAAATGATGATCTCACGAGCAATCATGGTCACGGCTGGAATAGTTATCCAAATAGAGTGGTAATGCTCTGTAATCAGGATAAGAGCCGTAGCGACCAACACTTTGTCAGCCACAGGGTCAATGAAGGCACCGAAGCGAGACGTTTGCCCTAACTTACGAGCTAGCATGCCATCTAGCCAATCAGTGAAACCGGCTACCCAAAACACCATCGCAGCAGCGAAAGGAGCCCATTGATAAGGTAGATAGAAAACGACAACGAATACTGGGATCAAAAATAGTCTCAGTAAGGACAAAATGTTAGGTATATTCAAACGCATATTATTGGGCTCTTATTAATTGCGCTTTAATGGTGCGGGATTTTTACTATTGTTTCAATGCTTGATAAATGTTTTCTGCCAAAGAATGACTAATGCCCGGCACTTTGGCTATTTCTTCGACAGTTGCACGCTTAAGTTCTTGTAAGCCACCCATATATTTCAGCAAAGCTTGACGACGTTTAGGTCCTACCCCTTCAATTCCTTCCAAAGCACTGGTTCTGCGTGTTTTACCACGTTTCGCCCTGTGCCCTGCAATCGCATGATTATGGCTCTCATCACGAATGTGCTGGATAAGATGCAGCGCTGGTGCATCGCTAGGTAAATTAAACTCTTCACCTTCAAGGGTTACCAAAGTTTCTAAACCCGGTTTACGCGTCACGCCTTTCGCAATACCCATCATTCTTGGTCTAAACGGCCAATCACCCCAATATTGAGAAATGATCTCATGAGCGCGGTTTAGCTGACCTTTACCACCATCGATAAAGATGATGTCTGGGATCTTGTCGACATCGAGTTGCTTCGAATAACGTCTCTCAAGCGCCTGAGCCATCGCTGCATAATCATCGCCACCTGTAATGCCGGTGATGTTGTAACGACGGTACTCTGGTTTAACCGGGCCTTCTTGATTGAACACCACACACGACGCAATCGTGCTTTCACCCATGGTATGACTGATATCAAAACATTCCATGCGCTTGATAGCATCCATCGACAGCACTTCTTGGAGCTCTTTGAAGCGCTGATTAATCGTCATCTTGTGATTAATCTTGGTGGTAATAGCCGTCAATGCATTGGTATTAGACAATTTAAGGTAACGACCTCGAGTACCTGAAGGGTTGGTATTGAAGTGAATCTTACGACCCGCTACTTCACACAAGGCTTCTTGAATCGGTATGACATCTTCCATCAAATCGGCATTGAGAATCAAACGGGTTGGGATGGTTCTCGCTTCACTATGCGCAAGATAGTATTGGCTTAAAAAGCTCGAAAAGACCTCTTCTCGCACCGTATTGTTGGGAATTTTAGGGAAATGGCTTCTACTGCCTAAAACCTTGCCTTGGCGAATCATCAAGATATGAATACACGCTACGCCATTCTCTTGAGCAAATCCCAACACGTCCATATCTTCCATTGAATCGTCAGATACGTATTGTTGTTCTTGCACACGTCGAATCGCTTGGATTTGATCACGGAAAGCGGCAGCTTGTTCAAAACGAAGCTCACGGCTTGCCTTGTCCATTTTGTCGATGAGCGTCTCAAGGACTAATTTGTCTTTCCCTTGCAGGAACAGACGAACGTAGTCGATAAGTTCACTGTACTCTTCATCAGAGATGATTGAGCTAACACATGGCGCAGCACAACGACCAATCTGATACATCAAACACGGGCGCGTTCTATTGGCATAAACCGTATCTTCACACTGGCGGGCAGGGAAAATCTTTTGGATTAGGTGTAGCGTCTCACGCACAGCGCCGGAATCAGGGTAAGGACCAAAGTATTCGCCCTTTTTCTTCTTAGCACCACGGTGCATCGACAAACGAGGATGCTTGTGACCGCTAATAAAAATATAAGGGTACGACTTATCATCACGCAAAAGTACGTTGTATTTAGGCAAGTACTGCTTGATGTAGTTGTGCTCAAGAATGAGCGCTTCTGTTTCCGTGTGCGTTACAGTGACATCGATCTTGTCAATATTACTAACTAGAGCGCGTGTTTTTTCACTGTCGACTTTTTTACGGAAATAACTGGAAAGGCGTTTTTTGAGGTTCTTAGCTTTACCGACGTAAATAACGGCAGCCTCGGCGTTATACATTCGATAAACGCCGGGCTGCTCTGTTACTGTCTTGAGGAATGAGACTGAGTCAAACAAGTTGGTCACTATACGATCTCAGTGTTAAAGGGTCTCAGTGTCTAACATTCCATGTCTAATCGCTAAATGCGTCAGCTCTACATCGCCACTGATATCCAGCTTACTGAACAAGCGGTAGCGGTAACTGTTGACTGTTTTAGGACTTAGATTGAGTTGTTCTGAAATATCCGTCACTTTCTGACCTTTGGTAATCATCATCATGATTTGAAGTTCACGTTCAGATAAGTCTGCGAATGGATTTTCAGACGCAGGCGAGAATTGGCTCAAAGCCATCTGCTGCGCAATTTCTGGTGAAATGTATCGTTGGCCACTATTAACCACTCGAATTGCATTTACCATTTCATCCGGACCTGCCCCTTTAGTAAGGTAACCAGCAGCTCCAGCTTGCATCACTTTAGTTGGAAACGGATTTTCCGTATGAACAGTTAAAACGATGATTTTAACATCAGGGTTGAAACGCAAGATCTTCTTGGTTGCTTCTAAGCCACCAATACCAGGCATATTCATATCCATCAAAATAACGTCAGTATTGTTAGTACGACACCATTTTGCAGCATCTTCACCGCTTTCAGCTTCCCCTGCTACGTTCATTCCACGGACGTCTTCAATAATACGTCGTATCCCTGTGCGAACCAGCTCGTGATCATCTACAAGGAAAACATTTATCAAACTTGTATCTCCACACTATTAATTGGCTCTGCAACCACTGTGTCATTTCATCTGTTTGAAACAATTGAACAGTGGATCGCAGCATTGAGTACATCTTAACTTAATTACTAAAAAAAAGCTCTGTTGAATATGTGCTGAAACACGAACTTTAGCAAGTACTTATTAACAAATAAGCTAACTAAAACAACAAGCTTTTTCTAAAAATCAACCAGTTAAAACAACACCCAATAAAATTACATAAGATAAAGATATTTTCAATACCATTGAATAACCATTCGCGACAATTTCACTTATTTGCTTATAGAGTCCCGTTATTTGCCTCTACTAACTAGAATTTAGTTAGTATTTTTACTGCCTTTTGTGCGCAGAGGGTCGCTAGATGGTAGTATTCGATTCCCCATTTCAATAGGTTACTACATTGGATATTCAGCAAGGCTTTGTACTCACAAGACAAGCAAGAGATTTTTCAGGGCGCACACAAATCGACTTGTGGTTAAGCACCCCTCAAGGCCCTACTCTGCTGACGATTCAAAATGAAAAACCGGTATTTTTTGTCGCTCAATCTGACGTTGAGGCATGTCAGGCAATCGCAGCGAAAGAGTCGATCGATTGCCAATTTAAGCCTCTAGAATTAGCCACATTCGAGCAAACACCTCTCGCCGCGTGTTACACCTCACTGTCGAGAAGCAGCTTTGGTTTAGCGCAAGCCTTTCACAACGAAGAAATCCAAACCTTTGAAAGCGATATTCGACTCGCCGATCGATTCTTGATGGAACGTTTTATCAAGGGAAGTATTGAGTTCACCGGATCTGCTGTGCAAAAAAATCAGCATCGTCGAGTCTCAAACGCAAAATGCCGAGCAGGTGATTACTTACCCAGTCTATCTGTGGTCTCGCTTGATATTGAGTGTTCGGAAAAAGGCGTGCTTTATTCAATTGGCCTAGACAGCCCGATGGACAGCCAAGTAATCATGGTCGGTGAAGCACAACAAGCTGAAACCAATATCCAATGGGTTGCCAACGAGAAAGCGCTACTTGAAGCCATGATAGCTTGGTTCTCTGAATTTGATCCTGACATCATCATTGGCTGGAATGTTATCGACTTCGATTTTAGGCTGCTGCACAAACGTTCAGAATGGAACGAAGTGAAGCTCAACATCGGCAGAGACAACCAACCGAGCTTTTTCCGCAGTTCTGCTCAAAATCAGCAAGGTTTTATCACGATTCCGGGGCGCGTTGTCTTGGATGGTATTGATATGCTCAAGACAGCGACCTACCACTTCCGTTCTTGGTCTCTTGAGTCGGTATCGCAAGAGCTGCTTGGGGAAGGCAAAGACATCCATAACGTTCATGACCGTATGGATGAGATAAACCGAATGTTTAAGTTCGATAAACCCTCACTCGCTAAGTACAACCTTCAAGACTGCGTACTGGTAAACAGCATCTTCGAGCACACTCACCTACTCGACTTCGCGATTGAGCGCTCTCGATTAACCGGTGTTGAGCTGGATCGCGTTGGTGGCTCTGTTGCGGCCTTTACTAACTTATATCTGCCTCAAATCCACAGAGCGGGTTATGTCGCACCGAACTTAGAGCCAGAGAATTGGATTGCGAGCCCCGGCGGTTATGTGATGGATTCAATTCCCAATCTGTACGACTCGGTTTTGGTACTCGATTTTAAGAGCCTGTATCCATCGATCATTCGCTCGTTTCTGATTGACCCTATGGGACTAATTGAAGGGTTGAAGCTTGAACTAGGCCCAGCAGAAAACCAAGCCGTTGATGGCTTTCGAGGTGGGCAATTCCACCGCTCTAAACACTTCTTGCCCGAGATGATCGAAAACCTTTGGGCTGCACGTGATGTGGCGAAGAAGAACAACGAGAAAGCGTTCTCTCAGGCGATTAAGATCATCATGAACTCATTCTATGGTGTGTTAGGTTCGTCTGGTTGTCGTTTCTTCGATACCCGGTTAGCGTCTTCAATTACCATGCGTGGACATGAGATCATGAAGCAAACCAAGGTTCTGATCGAAGACAAAGGCTATCAAGTGATTTACGGCGATACCGATTCAACCTTCGTGTCTCTGAACGGCAGTTATGATCAGCAAAAAGCAGACGAGATCGGGAACACACTGGTCGCTTACATCAACGATTGGTGGACGAATCACTTAAAAGAGACCCACAACCTAACCTCAATACTCGAATTGGAATACGAGACTCACTATCGCAAGTTTCTAATGCCGACCATTAGAGGTTCAGAAACCGGCTCGAAGAAACGTTATGCCGGATTAATCACTCAAGGCGATAAAGAAAAGATCATATTTAAAGGGCTTGAGAGTGCACGCACCGATTGGACACCTCTCGCACAGCAATTCCAACAAACCTTGTATGAGATGGTGTTTCACGATCAAGATCCAACCGACTACGTCAGACAGTTTGTTGATGAAACCTCTGCTGGCAAACATGATGATTTATTGGTGTATCAAAAGCGCTTACGCCGCAAATTACATGAATACCAAAAGAACATTCCGCCGCAGGTTCGCGCAGCTCGTATGGCCGATGAGATCAATGCTCAGTTAGGGCGCCCTCTTCAATACCAAAATAAAGGACGCATTGAGTATTTGATTACTCTGAGTGGCCCTGAGCCCAAGGAGTATTTAAAGAGTGGTATCGATTATCAGCACTATATCGACAAGCAGATTAAACCGGTCGCAGAGGCAATACTGCCCTTCATCGGTTTAGACTTTGAAAGAGTTAGTGGGCAGCAGTTGGGTTTGTTCTAGCACTATATTCAATATGCTCTTAAAACGAAAAAAGCAGAGATATGTTCTTCAGCACACTCTGCTTTTTAGTATCAATGGATCGGTTATAAATCTCTATCCGATTCTGAACTCGGTTTTCTGATACTGCTTAATCAACCACTCACCAAAGCCATCAAGAATACCGATCACCGAACGTTTAGGGATTGGTCGACCAGAAAGTAAAATGCCCAACCTTTGGATTTCGACTTCTCGATCTGGGTGATACTTCAAGAACTGTTGGCCACATTCAACAGGATCATCGTACCAATATTTATCGCGGTACATCACCAGTGAGTAACTCGCCCGTAGAAGCTTCTTGGCAATAATCACCTGCGCAGCGACTTGTTGTTCTGGCGTTGTCGCTCGTGCGATCTTGTTGCGATACACCGCCAACCAGTTTTCCGCATCCATATTCCAGTGCTTAGCGATTTCCCAACTTGTTTCAAAATCACCATAGCAGTCTGATAAGTCTTCACCATGCACACACACGGCTAAATGCTTGAGCATAAAACCCCAAGTGAAGATATTGTCGAAATCGACTATCTCACTCACTAAGGTAGTTTTTATCGCCACTTGAGTTACCTGCGGGAAGCTCTTTTGGAAACGCCATTTGATGGTGTTCAACAAAGTGGTTCGTTGGTCAGGAAACGGTCGATGGGTCACCACAACCACATCTAGATTGGAGCGACCGAAGACGGCTTGCTTACGAGCCACACTGCCATAAATATAAATACTGTGCAGATTAGATCCTAACCCACCTTTTAGAAAGGTAATCAGATCGTTAACCACAGGTTGAAATTCAGGTTGAAAAGGCTGTGTTGGGTCAATAACGGGTAGCTGCATAGGTCGTTTCGGTAAATAAAATAATGATTTAACTATAACTCTATGATCGCCTAGGTGACTTTATGATTCAAGCTATTCCTATTTATAGCATCTCCGAGATATAATCAGCGGATAGACCCACTAAGGACAAACACAAAATGCCTAGAGCAAGTGAAATTAAAAAAGGTTTTGCTATCACAGTAGAAAGCAAAACAGTGATCGTTAAAGATATCGAAGTAACAACACCAGGCGGCCGTGGCGGCCAAAAGATTTACCGCTTCCGTGGTAACGATGTAGCAACTGGCGTTAAAACTGAAGTTCGCCACAAGGCTGACGAAATTGTTGAAACTATTGACGTAACTAAGCGTGCAGTAATGTTCTCTTACGTTGATGGCAACGAGTACATCTTCATGGACAACGAAGATTACACACAATTCATCTTCAACGGTGAGACTATCGAAGACGAACTACTGTTCATCAACGAAGAAACTCAAGGCATGTACGCGATCCTTATCGACGGCAACGCTGCAACGCTTGAGCTACCAACATCTGTTGAACTAGTTATCGAAGAGACTGATCCTTCAATCAAAGGTGCATCAGCGTCTGCTCGTACTAAGCCTGCTCGTCTTTCTACAGGTCTTACTATTCAAGTACCTGAATACATCGCGACTGGCGACAAAGTAGTAGTAAACACTGCTGAACGTAAATACATGAACCGCGCAAGCTAAGATACTTATTATGACCGAAGCTAACGACCTAATGTCTTATGACGACGCAATTGACACTGCATACGACATCTTCCTAGAGATGGCACCTGACAACCTAGAGCCTGCAGACGTGATTCTTTTCACTGCTCAGTTTGAAGATCGTGGCGCAGCAGAGCTTGTTGAAACTGGCGATGATTGGGTTGAACATGTTGGCTTTGAAGTCGACAAAGAGATCTACGCTGAAGTGCGCATTGGTCTTGTGAATGAAGCTGATGACGTTCTAGACGACGTATTTGCTCGCATGTTAATCAGCCGTGATCCAGAACATAAGTTCTGTCACATGCTGTGGAAACGCGACTAATACCGCTGTTGACGCTCATCTGCATGAGTAAACAAGTATTCATGTAAGCGAGTTAAAAGTTAGCCGAGCCCATTGCTCGGCTATTTTTATCACGCTATTTTCCATCGTGATTCATCACTTTCATCATCAACGTTAGATTCACTGATTATGACCAAAGCAAAAACAGACACACAATCAAAAGGCTATGCCTGCATTGGCCTAGTTAACCCAAAGACGCCAGAAAACGTAGGCTCAGTGATGCGAGCAGCTGGCTGCTACGGCGCCAACTCTGTGTTTTACACTGGCACACGCTACGACCATGCGCGAAAATTCCATACCGATACCAAAGAAAAGCACTTAGCCCTGCCTTTGATTGGTGTTGAAGAGCTGAAAGATATTATTCCAGTAGGCTGCGTGCCGGTTGCTGTTGATCTGATTGAAGGTGCTAAGCCTCTACCTGATTACAAGCACCCACCACGTGCGTTTTACATTTTTGGCCCAGAAGATGGCACGCTAAAGAAAGAAATCACAGATTTCTGTCGTGAGACGATTTACGTTCCGACCAACGGCTGTATGAATCTAGCGGCATCAGTGAATGTTGTGCTTTACGACCGACTGGCGAAAGGCGATAACTTTTCGAATCATAAGTAAAAGAAACGAGATACGAGCAGATTATAGATGCGCCTACACGAGATAAGAGATGCGAAAAGCTCGCTTACTGTCACTTATGGCAGCATGTTTTCGATACTCGGTTACTCGCATCCCGCATCTGCTATTTCTCCAGACGTAAAAAAACCTGCTCAATGAGCAGGTTTTTTAGTATTCAGTGCTTTCAGCTAATGAAGCTTTACGCGTAAGAAATTACGTAATTACTGACGTGTTCTTGGCTTAGCTGGTTTAGCCGGACGACCGTTGTTCAGTTTAGGCTTACTTTTGTTAGCCTGAGGTTTGCCTTTGTTTGCAGCTGGAGCGCTACGACCTGAATCAGGTGTTGTAGTACCGCGAGTTGCAGGCTTCTTACGCTTAGTTTGGTTGCTACGGCCTTTTGGTGCGTTTGCACGCTCTTCGTGACGTTTAACAGCACGACGAATTTTTTGGCTACGAGAACGCTCACGCTTACGAGAAGTGTTTGAAGGATCAAGATCCAACAGTGTCTCTTTCTCAGGCTTAAGCTCAACAAGCTCTCGCAGGTAGTTAACTTCTTGAAGATCTAGCTCTTTCCAACCGCCACGAGGCAGTTTCTTATCAAGGTAGATATCACCGTAACGTACACGTTTCAGGCGGCTTACTGTCGTTTCTTGAGATTCCCAAAGACGACGAACTTCACGGTTACGACCTTCGTTAATCGCTACGTAGAAAGTATGGTTCATACCTTCACCACCAGCGTAAACAACATCTTCAAAACGAGCCATGCCGTCTTCTAGTTGTACACCACGAGTAACGTTTTTAACTTTTTGCTCAGTCACTTCACCGAATACACGTACTAGGTACTCACGCTCAACCTGACGGCTTGGGTGCATTAGACGGTTTGCAAGCTCACCATCAGTAGTGAAAAGCAAAAGGCCTGATGTGTTTGCATCAAGACGACCAACTGAAATCCAACGAGAACCACGGATCTTAGGTAGACGATCGAAAACAGTACGGCGGCCTTCAGGGTCGTGACGAGTACAAAGCTCACCTTCAGGTTTGTAGTAAGCAAGTACACGACAAACCACTTCTTCAGAAGCCTTGCCTGAAACAGTATGGCCATCGATACGGATCACTGAGTTCTCGTCTTCAAGACGCTCGCCCAGTTTCGCAACTTGACCGTTAACACTTACACGACCAGATTTGATTAAACCTTCTAGTTCACGACGAGAACCGTGACCAGCTCGCGCTAAAACCTTCTGTAATTTTTCGCTCATTTACTCTTTTCTACCTAATTGTCGTCTTCACAGACGTCGAATGAATTTTTCACGACCAAATCGCGGTCGCGTATTATCGCAAATAACCTGCCAAAAAGCACTTGTTATTTACTGTGGCAGGTTTGCTGTATCGTTACAGACTGTTAATCAGTAAAGCGATTATTCAAACGGCGCAGGATCGCCAGCACCACGACGTAGAACCACGGCATCATCGTCACTGAAGTCAATAACGGTCGTCGGTTGCTCACCTAAGTAACCGCCATTCAAAATCACATCAACCGCATGCTCTAGGCTGTCACGAATTTCTTCTGGATCCGACTCTGTAGTCTCGTTACCCGGAAGAATCAGAGACGTCGACATCAGTGGTTCGCCCATCGCTTCCAACAGGTCGAGTGCAATCTTGTTGTCTGGGACACGAATACCAATCGTTTTACGCTTGGCGTTCATCAAACGCTTTGGCACTTCTTTAGTTGCTTTAAAGATAAACGTGTAAGCACCTGGCGTGTGTGCTTTCAGCAGACGGAAAGCCACGTTATCTACGCGTGCATACAGTGATAACTCAGAAAGATCACGGCATAACAAGGTGAAATTGTGCTTGTCATCGATGCGACGAATTTTACAGATACGTTCAAGTGCTTGTTTGTTTTCAAGCTGACAGCCCAGCGCATAACCGGAATCTGTTGGATAAACCACAACGCCGCCATTGCGAATAATCGCAACCGCTTGAGTAATTAAGCGTGCTTGTGGGTTATCTGGGTGTACATAAAAAAACTGGCTCATTGTTGATCCTCGTTATCGAATCTCTCGACTCTATCATCAGAAGGAGCTGGCTCACCTAAAGACTATTCAGATGGTGAAACCGTTTGAAACTCCCAATCTTTCCATACTTCTTCGACCCCAGAAGGTAGCCAGAGATTGCGTCCAAGTTCCATCCACGGAGATGGGTAATGGAAATCACTGCCTTGGGAGGCTAATAGTTTGTATTGTATAGCATAATCCGCGAGTGTGCGTCTTTCTTGTTGCGCTTGCTGAGGTTGAGCTACTTCCATCGCATCCCCTTTCGCTTCAACAAATGCCGCTAGCAGGCGCTTAACCCACTTGGCTGTAAGTCCATATCGCCCAGGGTGAGCGAGTACGGCTTGTCCACCAGCAGCATGAATAGCCGTGACAGCATCACTCATTGAACACCAAGTTGGCGGCACATAACCTGGGTTATTACGAGTAAGAAACTTTTTAAACACCTGCTGCATAGTTTTCGCATAGCCATTGTCGACTAGCCACTTAGCAAAGTGAGCGCGAGTGATTGGTGCATCACCCGCAATCAATTTAACTTCTTCTAACACCCCTTCACGAGTCGCTTTCTCAAGACGGTGAGCGATCATCTCAGCACGCCCAATACGGTGTTGCTTCTGTTGTTCAATGAGCGCTTTGAGTTCTGGTGACTCAGGATCAACGTTTAACCCAACAATATGGATATCTTTGTTTTGCCAAACAGTCGAAATCTCAATGCCGTTTATCAACTGAATAGGAAGGTTGTTATCCGCAATGTAGCTGCGTGCTTCAGCAAGCCCATCAGTCGTGTCATGATCTGTAATCGCTAGCGCTTCGATGTTAAAGCCAAGCGCTCGGTCAATTAGCTCAGGTGGAGTAAGTCGGCCATCTGAGGCTGTTGTATGACTATGTAGATCAATTCTCATATATTCTTTTTCATTGTTTTCAATTTTTATCGTTATATTTGTGTCAACACACTTGACCCGCAAGCAGAGAACTAGTTAACTAGTACACAAATACGAAGTATCACATTTGATAGGTTCACCATGTTACAAGAATTTAACCAAAACCATAAAGATAAAGTTTTAGAACTTTCTTCAGTAGAAGCAAGTTCAGAGCTTAATTGGTGGCGCACTTGGACAAGTTCTTGGTGGGCTAACGTGTACTTCTAATTAAACAGTTTGTTTATAAAAAAGTTATCACTAAGCCCGCTTTAATAGCGGGCTTTTTAATTTGTCGAACATCTCACATTCAACTGACTAACAAATCATCGAATTGACCATATTCTAGATTGGGTGAAAGGTATCTTTATGCGACTATGTACGGCAGGAAATTTAAAGAATCATAAAGGAGGTCTTGTGAACAAGGCCATTGAAATCAAAAAGCTGGGAACCATTGAGGTCATCAATTCCTCAGTTCCTTACTCGCAAGATCCAACCAGCGTTTTTCATACTTTGTGTGAAAACAAAACTGATAGTCTTTTGTTGGAATCTGCCGAGATTGAATCTAAACAGAACCTGACAAGCCTACTCCTTATCGACTCTGCTGTTCGCATCGTATGTCGCGGACATGAAGTAACCTTTCAAGCATTGACTGAAAACGGTCAAGCGCTTATCGAACATCTCACTCAAAACGTGAAAGCAGAAATTAAATCTGACCTTACTGATAACGTTTTGACGCTGACTTTTATCGAACCAAGCAACGAATTAGACGAAGACTCACGTTTAAGAGAAGCCTCTTCATTCGATGCACTGCGTTTGGTTCAGCACAGCTTTGAGCAAGACGCGGATAACAAACACGCATTATTCATGGCGGGCTTATTCGCTTACGACATCGTGGCAAACTTTGAGCCACTAGGTGATGCTGAAGCAACCAACAATTGTCCTGACTTTGTCTTCTATGTAGCTGAAACACTATTGCGTTTCGATCACCAAGAGAACGAAGGCCTACTTCACGCGAGCTTGTTCGCTCAAGATGACAGTATCAAAGCGCAATTAACTGACCGTTTAGCCGACATTAAAACTCAGTGCCAGTCACTGAAAGCAATCACTGAAGTAACGCCGCTCGACAACGTTGAAGCGGTACCGAGCGTTTCAGATGAAGACTTCTGCCAAACGGTTCGTGATTTAAAAGAGTACGTAGTTAAAGGCGACGTATTCCAAGTGGTGCCCTCACGCCGCTTTACTTTACCTTGCCCTGCTCCACTGGCGGCTTATAAAGAACTTAAACAAAGCAACCCAAGCCCTTACATGTTCTACATGCAAGATGAGCTATTTACTCTGTTTGGTGCTTCTCCAGAAAGCGCGCTGAAGTACGAAACTGAAACCAACCAAATCGAGATCTACCCAATTGCGGGCACTCGTCGTCGCGGTAAGCGTCCTGATGGTCAAATCGATTTCGACCTAGATAGCCGTATCGAGCTTGAACTGCGCACCGACAAGAAAGAAAACGCAGAACACATGATGCTAGTCGACCTAGCGCGTAACGATGTAGCACGTATCGCGGAAGCTGGCACTCGCCACGTAGCAGACTTGTTGAAAGTAGACCGCTACAGCCATGTAATGCACTTGGTTTCTCGTGTTGTTGGTCAGCTACGCGAAGACTTAGATGCTCTACACGCTTACCAAGCTTGTATGAACATGGGCACGCTAACGGGCGCACCAAAAATCCGCGCAATGCAGCTTATTCGTGATGTAGAAAAAACGCGTCGTGGTAGCTACGGTGGTGCAGTCGGTTACCTAACAGGTGAAAGTACTCTGGATACTTGTATCGTAATTCGCTCTGCTTACGTTGAAGATGGCGTGGCACAAGTACAAGCTGGCGCTGGTGTAGTATTCGACTCAGACCCACAAGCAGAAGCCGATGAAACTCGCGGCAAGGCACAAGCGGTTATCTCAGCGATTCAAGCAGCTCATACTAAGAACCTAACAAATAAGAAGGAGTCGTAATCATGGCTGATATTGTATTCATCGATAACTTCGACTCGTTCACTTACAACCTTGTAGACCAATTTCGTTCATTAGGTCACAGCGTAAAAATTTACCGTAACAACATTCCTGCAAAAGTAGTTGAAGCGGCGATCAACGAACTAGACAACCCTGTTGCACTGCTTTCACCAGGCCCTGGCGCTCCAGCAGATGCGGGCTGTATGCCAGAGCTTATTCAGCTTCTAAAAGGTAAAGTGCCAATGATTGGTATTTGCTTAGGCCACCAAGCGATTGTTGAAGCCTATGGCGGCACCGTTGCAGGCGCTGGCGAAATCATTCATGGTAAGGTGTCGATGATGGAACACCAAAACCATGCGACTTACCAAGGCTTACCTTCGCCATTGGCTATCGCTCGCTACCACTCTTTAGTGGCAACGCATGTATCTGATAGCCTAACGGTGACCGCTGAAGTAGATGATTTGGTGATGTCTGTGGTTCAAGAACAAGACAAGGTGTGTGGATTCCAATTCCACCCTGAATCAATTATGACGACCTACGGTGCAACGCTTCTAGCAAACGCTATCGAATGGGCTCTTGAGAAACCTCTTCGCCTTGAAAAGACTGGAAAATAGGAAACGATCATGGAACAGATTAATAAACTTTACGAACAGCAGTCTCTTACTCAAGAAGAAAGCCAACAATTGTTTGATGTGATCATCAAGGGGGAACTTGACCCAATCTTGATGGCTTCTGCGCTGACTGCACTAAAAATCAAAGGCGAAACGCCCGATGAGATCGCTGGTGCGGCGAAAGCACTGCTTGCGAATGCAAACCCGTTCCCTCGCCCTGATTACGATTTCGCAGACATCGTTGGTACAGGTGGCGACGGTCACAACACCATTAATATTTCGACGACTTCTGCATTTGTTGCCGCAGCGTGTGGCTTAAAAGTCGCGAAGCACGGTAACCGCAGCGTATCGAGCAAATCAGGCTCTTCTGACTTACTGGATTCGTTCGGTATCAACCTAGCGATGACAGCTGAAGACACACGTACGGCTGTTGATGAACTTGGCGTAGCATTCCTATTTGCTCCGCAATATCACGTTGGTGTACGTCACGCGATGCCGGTTCGTCAAACAATGAAAACGCGCACTATCTTCAATATTCTTGGCCCACTGATTAACCCTGCTCGCCCTAACATCGAGCTAATGGGTGTTTACAGCAAAGAGCTGGTACGCCCTATCGCAGAAACCATGCTGCAAATGGGCATGAAGCGTGCAGCTGTTGTGCACGGTAGCGGCCTAGATGAAGTAGCGATTCACGGCGAGACTATCGTTGCTGAGATTAAAGATGGCAAGATTCACGAGTACACAGTGACTCCGGCTGACTTTGGTTTGAACACTCACCCTCTTGAAGCAATCAAGGGCGGCGAGCCAGAAGAGAACAAAGCCATCACAACCGATATCCTGACGGGTAAAGGCACTGATGCTCAAGTTGGCGCAGTGGCAGTCAACGTTGCTCTACTGATGCGTCTGTTTGGTCACGAAGACCTAAAAGCCAACGCACAGCAAGCAATTGACGCGATGAACTCTGGCAAAGCATACGAGCTTGTACAAAAGCTTGCTGCACACGCCTAACGAACGACGAATCGAGACAAAGAACATGACACAGACTACCGATAAACTGTCGACCCACGTTTCAGTCAAAGAAGCTGAAATGGCGGAAGTATTAGCAAAAATCGTTCGTGATAAATACCAATGGGTTGAAGCACGTAAGCAGACTCAACCATTAGACGAGTTTAAAGCGTCACTAACTGCAACAGACCGCAGCTTTTATGACGCTCTGAGCGGAGAACAAACGGTTTTCATCACTGAATGTAAAAAGGCCTCTCCGTCAAAAGGTTTAATCCGTGACGAGTTTGACCTCGACTACATTGCTTCTGTTTACAACAACCACGCAAACGCGATTTCTGTGCTGACAGACGAGAAGTACTTCCAAGGTGACTTTGAGTTTTTACCTAAAGTTCGCAGCATTGCTAAGCAGCCTATCCTGTGTAAAGACTTCATGGTTGATACCTACCAAGTGTATCTAGCTCGTCATTACTCAGCTGATGCTATCTTGCTAATGCTATCGGTATTAGATGACGAAGAGTACAAAGCGCTGGCGGAAGTCGCTCACTCACTCAACATGGGTGTATTGACCGAAGTCAGCAACGAAGAAGAGCTTCACCGTGCAGTCGCTCTAAACGCTAAGGTGATCGGCATTAACAACCGTAATCTTCGTGACCTTTCGACTGATTTGAACCGTACTAAAGAGTTGGCGCCGCTGATTCGCGAACTGGCTCCAAACGCAGTTGTGATTTCAGAGTCTGGCATCTACACACATCAACAAGTTCGTGACCTTTCAACGTTTGCAGATGGCTTCCTAATCGGTAGCTCTCTAATGGCAGAGAAGAACCTCGAGCTTGCGGTACGCAAAGTAACACTGGGTGAAAACAAGGTGTGTGGTTTAACTCACTCTGACGATGCAGCAAAGGCTTATCAAGCTGGTGCGGTATTCGGTGGTCTGATATTCGTTGAAGCATCTAAGCGTCATGTGGATATCGAAGCGGCTCGTTTGACTATGAGCGGCGCACCTTTGAACTACGTGGGTGTGTTCCAAAACCACAGCGTTACTGACGTTGCGAAAACGGTTTCTGAGCTAGGCCTGTTCGCTGTGCAATTGCACGGTGATGAGTCTCAAGCGTTTGTCGATGAGCTAAAACAGTCACTACCTGAAAGCGTTGAGATTTGGAAAGCTTACGGTGTTGCTCCCGATGCTGAGAGCTCGCTACCAGAATTACTGGAAAGCAACGTGACTCGTCACCTGCTAGATACTAAAGTGGGTTCTCAAACTGGTGGCACAGGCCAAGTGTTCGATTGGAACCTAATCAACAACCAAAGCGCAATCATGTTGGCGGGTGGCCTAAACCCAGAAAATGCTAACCAAGCCGCTAAGTTGGGTTGCTTAGGATTAGACCTAAACTCTGGCGTTGAATCAGCTCCAGGTAAAAAAGACGCAGACAAGCTGCAGCGTGCTTTTGCTGCGATTCGCAATTACTAGTCCAAACTCGGCGCTAGAAATTAGAAAGCAGAAACTAAAAACATATTTGTGAGCTTTGCCTTTTGCGAAGCTCAAACAAGATTAAATGACTTGGTGTGAATACACATCAGTAGAATTGAAGGAATAACACAATGGCTAAACTCGATGCCTACTTTGGTGAATACGGTGGTCAATACGTACCGCAGATCCTAGTGCCAGCACTAGACCAACTTGAACAAGCATTTATCGATGCACAAGCCGATCCTGAGTTCCGCAGCGAATTCATGACGCTTCTTCAAGAGTACGCTGGTCGTCCAACGGCGCTAACGCTAGCACGCAACCTAACAAAAGGTACAAAAACCAAACTGTACCTAAAGCGTGAAGATCTACTTCACGGCGGTGCTCACAAGACAAACCAAGTTCTTGGTCAGGCATTGCTAGCAAAACGTATGGGTAAGCAGGAAATCATCGCTGAAACTGGGGCAGGCCAACACGGTGTGGCAACGGCTCTAGCGTGTGCTCTACTAGGTCTTAAGTGTCGTGTATACATGGGTGCAAAAGACGTTGAACGTCAAAGCCCGAACGTGTTCCGTATGAAGCTAATGGGCGCAGAGGTTATCCCTGTTCATTCTGGCTCTTCAACGCTAAAAGATGCATGTAACGAAGCGCTACGTGACTGGTCGGCAACTTATGAAGACGCGCACTACCTATTGGGTACTGCAGCGGGCCCTCACCCATTCCCAACGATTGTTCGTGATTTCCAACGCATGATTGGTGAAGAAACGAAGAACCAAATTCTAGCTCGTGAAGGTCGCCTTCCTGATGCAGTTATCGCGTGTGTCGGCGGTGGTTCAAACGCTATCGGTATGTTCGCGGATTTCATTGAAGAAGAGTCTGTACGCCTAATCGGTGTAGAGCCTGCTGGTAAAGGTATTGATACCGACCAACACGGCGCGCCGCTTAAACACGGTAAAACTGGTATCTTCTTCGGTATGAAAGCACCACTGATGCAAGATGAGAATGGTCAAGTAGAAGAGTCTTACTCTGTATCTGCGGGTCTAGACTTCCCATCAGTTGGCCCTCAACACGCGCACCTAAATGCTATTGGCCGTGCTGAATACGACAACGTAACCGATGACGAAGCACTAGAAGCTTTCCAAGCTATCGCACGTAACGAAGGTATTATCGCAGCGCTAGAGTCATCTCATGCTTTGGCTCATGCAATCAAAATGGCTCACGATGATCCAGAGAAAGAACAGCTATTAGTCGTTAACTTATCTGGCCGTGGTGACAAAGACATTTTCTCTGTACACGACATTCTTAAAGAGAAAGGAGCATTATAATGGATCGCTATCAATCACTCTTCACTCGCTTAGCTGAAAAGAATCAGGGCGCATTCGTACCATTCGTAACAGTTGGCGATCCTAACCCTGAGCAATCGCTTAAGATCATGGAAACTTTGGTTGAAGCGGGTGCAGATGCACTTGAGCTTGGTATTCCATTCTCCGATCCGCTTGCAGATGGCCCGACAATCCAAGGTGCAAACATTCGTGCGTTAGATTCAAAAGTAACGCCAGATGTGTGTTTTGATCTTATTGGTCAAATTCGTGCTAAATACCCAGATCTGCCAATCGGCCTACTGATGTACGCAAACTTGGTGTACGCACGTGGTATCGAGAACTTCTACGAGCGTTGTGCGAATGCAGGTATCGATTCAGTATTGATTGCTGATGTACCAACCAACGAGAGTGGCGAGTTTGTTGCTGCAGCTAAGAAGTTTGGTATTCACCCAATATTTATTGCTCCACCAACAGCAAGTGATGAGACGCTTCAATCGGTTTCTGAGCTAGGTGGTGGTTACACTTACCTACTTTCTCGTGCTGGCGTAACGGGTGCAGAAACCAAAGCAAACATGCCTGTGACAGCCCTACTTGACCGTTTGAACAAGTTTGATGCGCCACCAGCACTGCTTGGTTTCGGTATCTCTGCTCCTGAGCAAGTAAAAGAAGCCATCGAAGCTGGCGCTGCTGGTGCTATCTCTGGCTCTGCGGTTGTGAAAATCATTGAAAACAACGTTGAACAACCAGAAGCAATGCTTAAAGCACTTGCTAAGTTTGTTACGCCAATGAAAGCGGCAACGCAAAAATAATAAATAGGCTCCCACTAGTGCGATAATTAGCGCTGTGGGAGTTTTTCTCCGAGAACACGTCCAAACCCTCTCAATTGTTAAATTTCTGATAAAAACAACACCTCATACAAACCTGTAGCACACCTATAATACCCCACCAAAACATCACCACCATTTATAAAAATAATGACAAATCAAAAAGCAAACGTTTGCTTTAGTGTGAAAAATCATCAAATGACATTTGATTACTGCTTTTTGGTGTTCTTTCATCTCTGCTCATATTGATAAATGTAAAAGATACGTGTAAAACTTCTCGCGAAATATTAATCCAATGGTACATCGTACATTGGTGAGTAGTTCTGGGATTTTTATATTTAGTAGCACAGAGGTTATGGAAGTGTTAAAAGAAAAGAGTTTACTAAGCAACATCGGCGTTCAAGTCGTTATTGCAATGATCATCGGTACCCTAGTCGGTGCGATGATGGGTGACAGCGCAACTATGTTCGCTCCACTGGGTGCTATCTTCATCAATTTGATCAAGATGCTGGTTATCCCTCTAGTCGCGGTTGCCCTAATTTCAGGTGCTGCTGGTCTAGGCAACAGCTCATCAGCAGGTAAAGTGGGCGTGACCACTCTAGGTTACTTTGCACTAACGTCTGCACTTGCTGTAGCACTAGCGCTAGTAATGGGTGAAATATTCGAACCAGGTCGTGGTATCGATGTTTCTGGCGTTGAAGGCATGTTCTCTTCTGAATACGCTGCGAAAGGTGAACTTCCAACGTTCTGGGCAACCATCACAGGCATGATCCCGACCAACGTTTTCCAATCACTGAATGAAGCAAACATTCTGCAAATTCTAGTTTTCTGCTTATTCTTCGGTATTGCGATTTCTAAACAAGCGAAAGAGAAACGTGACCCTATCATCAATGGCGTAAACGCGATTGTTGACGCTATGGTTTGGATGATCAACAAGGTTATGATCATTGCACCACTAGGCGTATTCGGCCTAATGGCAGAAGCTGTGGGTACATTCGGCTTTGGCGCACTTATGGTTGTGTTCAAACTGTTCGTTGTCTACATCGCTGCGATTCTGATCTTCGGCTTTGTTGCTTACCCGCTAATGATTCAAATCTTCACTAAGACTTCTGCTAAGAAGTTCCTAGTGGCAATGAAGAAGCCTCAAGCGGTTGCACTATCAACAGCATCTTCAATGGCGACACTGCCAGTAACAATGGAAACGGTAGAGAAAGAACTTGGCGTTCGTAACTCTACGGCTTCATTCGTTCTGCCACTTGGTGCGACGATCAACATGTCTGGTAACGCAATTTACTATGGCCTAGTTGCTATCTTCTTCGCACAGCTGTTCAACATCGACCTGTCTATGGGTGCTTACGTTGCTATCATCGTAACGTCTACGCTTGGCGCAGTTGGTCAAGCGGGTGTGCCAGGTCCTTCTTTCCTAGTGGTTGCGGTTCTTCTAGCAGCTGGTATCCCTATCGAAGGTCTACCTCTGTTGTTCGCTTTAGACCGTATCTTCGACATGATTCGTACTGCTCTAAACATCACTGGTGATGCTGCATGTGCAGTCATCGTTGATTCTCTAATCGAAGACGAAGCGAAAGAAGCTGAGCTACAAAAACAGCAAGCGTAATATTAAAACGCTAAGTTGATGGTGACTTGAATTGACACCACCAGCATAAACTAGAAAATCCGAGAGCCTTACAGCCCTCGGATTTTTGTTTTTGGTGTTCTAATTTTTAGGCGTTAGACGAATTACAAATCAGCGCCATAGATATCAAACGTAAAGTACTTAGCGGCGATCTTGTCGTAAGTACCGTTCGCTCTGATCTCTTCAATCGCGGCATTGAATTGTTTCGCCAGTTTTGAATCCTGCTTTCTTAGTGCTAACGCCGTACCCTCGCCAATGTAGGCTTTGTCGGTTACTGCTTTACCTTTAAATTCAAAGCCCTCACCTTCTTTTTTATCTAAGAAAGCTAATGACAGTTGATCCGAGTTGCCAAAGGTTAGATCTAGACGACCATTTTGCAGATCCAGATAAACTTCATCTTGCCCTGTGTAACGCTTAATGTTGGCAACATTGCCAAACTTGTCGGTTACGTAGCGATCGTGAATCGTACCTTGCTGAACACCTATGGTTTTGCCCGCTAAGCCTGCCTGATCGACGCTGAACTCAGCGCTTTTAGCAGCAACAAATACGGCTGGTGTTTGGTAGTACTTATCAGTAAACAAGATCTTACGCTTACGCTCTTCGGTGATACGCATTGACGCCATGATCACATCTGACTTTCTTGCCAACAAACTTGGAATTAGCGAGTCCCAGCTTTGTGAAACCCAAGTACAATCGAGTTTAGCTTGCTCACACAAAGCATCAGCTATCTCAATATCAAACCCGACAGGCACACCGTCGCTGTTTTTATAGTTGAATGGCGGATACGTAAAGTCCGACGCTAAACGGATTTCTTTCGCCTGTACCGTTGTACCAAGTAAAGCGGCCGCACAAGCGAGTCCTAGTATTATCTTTTTCATCATTGCCATCCTAGATATGATCTTTATCGAGTTGAGATTGAATTTCTTTATGTTGAGCTTGTTGAATTTGTTTGCCTTGTTGACTCTGTTCTAATTCGGTTTGGTAACGTGTTAGTGACGTTATCACTTCTAGCATGCTCTCTTGGCTACCAATACTGATTCGAACACAGTTACGCAAAGCCGGTTCATGGTTTTGGTTCCTTGTCACAATGCCGTCCTTCGCCAAGACACTGAACACTTGGTGCCCTGCTTTTTGACGCAGCAAAATGAAGTTTGTCGATGAAGGGTAAACAGACTCGATGAAATCAAACCGCGTTAGCTCACAAGCAAACCAGTTACGTAGTTCAACCAGCTTTTGCGTCGCGTCTTGCATCACTGAGACTCGTTCATCGGACAAAGCGTCTAGCACGATTTGAGATGAGCAATCTGGCATCGGATACGGTGGAATCAGCTTCGCGACATACTGCATCACATTTTGACTCGCTAAGATAAAACCACAACGAACTGCAGCCAGTCCAAATGCCTTAGACAAAGTGCGAATCACAACCAAGTGCGGATAACGCTCAATAAGGCTAACAGCTGACGTTTGTGGTTCAAATTCGATATACGCTTCATCGACGGCCACTAGAGATTTTCCAGTCGTGCCTTCCAGTACCTGAATCAAATCCGATTTAGGAATCACATTGCCCGTTGGATTGTTTGGTGAGCAAAGAAACACGATATTCGCCAGTTTTGCCTTATTCACAATATCAGCGACGTTCAGGCTAAAGTCTTCTTGCAATGGAGAGTCCAAGGTATTAATCGCCAATGCATCAGCGCAAAACTCATACATCGCATACGTTGGTGAACAAATAAGTATGTTATCGCTCACCGGTTTACAGAATGTTCTGATCAGCAAATCAATCGCTTCATCTGCACCACGAACAGCAACAGTCGCAGCATCAGTACCACAGTAATCTTGGTAAGCCTTAGCAATATCTTGTGGTAAGAAGTCTGGGTATCGGTTGTGGCTTGCTTCTCCTTGAAACAGCGAGCTTTCCAATTCATTGGCGTTTAGCCAGACACGTCCATCACCACCAATTCTTCTTGCCGATTGATAAGGTATTAATTTTTTTACAGCCTGAGGCACTAAGCTATCAATAAAAGATGTCAAGAAGCTATCCCTTTCACAAAATCACAATGTCTTCATCATTGCCTTCATATTCAAAAAATGTGACTTATACACATATTGAATCACATATGATGACTAAGTATTTACATTCAAACAGAACACTATTGATAAATGAATCGAAATAATCACATAATAGCCATGATATAAAATCATAGGTAAAGATATGAATCGCACACTTCCTTCAACCAAAACCTTGCTCGCGTTTTTGTCTACTGCAAGGCATCTCAACTTTACGCGCGCGGCACATGAGCTCAATGTTACGCAGGGTGCAGTGAGTCGTCAGGTATTGTCGTTTGAAGAAAACCTTGGCTGTGATCTCTTCTATCGCCATGCTCGCGGGCTGTCTTTAACCCCGAAAGGAGAAGAACTGGTTCCCCTGATACAAGGAACGATTCATCAGCTGCAATCGGCTCTCAATCAAGTGGCTAGCTCTCCCTCTAAGATCAAACTCAACGCACCGAGCTGTATTACCTCTTGGTTGTTGCCTAAGCTGATGTCTTTTCAGCAAGCCTATCCTGAAATTGATGTCGAACTCACATCGACCATCAAGCACGTCTTCGAACCAAGCTTTGACCCGTTTGACGCCGTAATTACCTATGGTAAGAAACCAAACCAACAATCGATTGTCAGCCAATTATTGTTTAACGAGCAGCTAGCGCCCGTTTGCCAAGCACAAAGCATTACGCAGAGCCATCTTATCAACAACGCGTCGACCATCATCAAGCCACACAAGCTTGCCCAATACACTTGGCTACACGCCAACAATGAGCAAAGTGATTGGCGACTTTGGTTAGAGCACATAGGCAGCCACGACCTTTCAAGCAAGAACAACCAACAATTCGCGACACTCGATCAAGCGATGAACGCCGCCATTCAAGGGTTTGGTATTGCCATAGGCGACATCACGCTGGCCAAGCAAGATATTGATTTGGGTAGATTGGTGAAAGTGAGTGAAGGCAGTGTCTTCTCTGGAAATGGTTACTTCTTACTGCAACCCAAGAATCGACAAAATACATCCTTATCTACGCTGGTTGATTGGCTTGTCGATTAGCGGTAATCATCGTTGGTAGGCTCCACTATATGCGGCAGTAGAGCGTCATAATGAGAATTTTACCGTTCTCAAAATGAAACTATTTGATGTCTGTTGCGTATTGATTGTCAGAGAATAGAACGAGCCTTCCTTTAACTATTTGAAAAGAAGTTCAATTCTATTTAGTCGGGAATTTGTTCTGTTCCGTTGGAGAAAATGGCATTCGAATTGCTTTGTCATAGATAACCCAACCAATATACAGCAGGTTGCAACAATTTAACTGCAGCTTTTCACGGAGGATAGGCTATGACCTTACAAAGACATACGTATTACGGCTTGATTCACCATGGAATTAAAACCCTTTTAATGGACAGAATTGGCCACTTCACAGAGCGTGAATATCACGAGTATCTCGACTTAACGACCGGTAAATCGACATGTTTTGCCATGAGTGAGCAAGAGCTCGAAAACACCTTAGACAGCTTAAAGAGCGAAGGTTACCTTGAAGATATCAAAAAGCTGATACCTCGCTATCAAACCTCGTCAATGCGATAACCTGCTTCAACTCTTTAAACACGATGAGTGGTTAGATTGAATTAATTGGCACCCAATTGTCTCGAGCTATTTAGCATCGAGACAGTTTTCGTTAGACTGTCAGCAACTCAACTAACTGGATAGTCAGTGTCTCATGAAACAAATTCTTGATTTCATTCCTCTCATTATTTTCTTTGCGCTTTATAAGATGTACGACATCTATACCGCGACCGGCGCTTTGATCGTTGCCTCTGCAGTTCAAATTATTTTGACTTATTTCATCTACAAGAAAGTCGAAAAAATGCAGGTCATCACCTTTCTAATGGTTGCCGTATTTGGTGGCATGACCATCTTCTTGCACGACGACAACTTCATTAAATGGAAAGTCACCATCGTTTACGCACTGTTTGCGATTGGCCTGACGGTCAGTCACATCATGGGCAAATCAGCGATTAAAGGTATGTTAGGCAAAGAGATCACACTGCCTGATTCGGTATGGGGCAAGATCAACTGGGCATGGACGCTGTTCTTTACCCTATGTGCCGTTCTCAACGTTTACGTTGCTTTCAGCCTACCGTTGGATGTTTGGGTCAACTTCAAAGTGTTTGGTCTACTCATCGCGACCTTGCTCTTCACCTTGCTCACTGGTGTTTATATCTATAAGCATCTACCAAAAGACCAGCAGAAAGAGTTAACGGATAAAAATACCGACGAGAAATAGCCCTTAGGGATGAGCCCTCATACCCTATTTGATACAATTATTATCAATATGCGATTGGCCAATGATACTCGTGATCATTGGCCGTTGATTATTTGTGTTCGGTGAAGACGTTAAAAATTAGACCACCACGAGTCTCGTAAACACATCTATTTTTATATAAAACAATCAATACCATTAAGAGTACGACAATGACTATTCAATCAACTTTGAACCCGATTGGTTCTTTACTTCTTCGCACATTAGCGATGCCTTCTGATACAAATGCAGCAGGCCAGATTTTCGGTGGTTGGATAATGTCACAGCTTGACCTTGCTGGCGGCATACTGGCAAAAGAGATATCTAACGGCAAGATAGTCACGGTTTCAGTATCGAGTATCGAGTTCAAACAGCCGGTTTCAGTGGGTGATGTTGTGTGTGTTTATGGTGACTGCACTAAGATTGGTCGCAGCTCGATGAATATCGACCTAGAAGTCTGGGTTAAGCCTGTACTTGATCACGGTATCGGCGACCGCTACAAGGTTTGTGGCGCGACATTCAACTACGTTGCGGTTGATGAAAGTGGTAAGCCTCGCTCTATCAATAAATAGGACTTTTCACTCAGTCGTTCATGTAAGTGGTCTTTAGTTTCAGCAAATGAAATAGCTAAAGACCATAGCGCTCTCTCGCACCAATTCACAATTTCTTATCATTAACCCTTCCAATACCAATTAGTTCGCGTAAATTAGCAAGATAGCGAATTTAAACGCCCCAAATTTAGTGAAGTAAAATAAGGATATCTCAATATGTGGTACGTGATTTTTTCTCAAGACGTCGAAAATTCATTAGAAAAACGCCTAAGTGTTCGCCCACAACATCTAGAACGCCTACAAACACTTCACGATGAAGGCCGACTGTTAACAGCAGGTCCAATGCCAGCGATTGATTCAGATAACCCTGGCGAAGCAGGCTTTACAGGTTCAACTGTGATTGCTGAATTTAACTCTTTGGAAGATGCACAAGCATGGGCAGACGCTGACCCGTACATTGATGCTGGCGTTTACCAAAATGTGATTGTAAAACCATTCAAGAAAGTATTTTAACGTGAAAAAATGGATTATTGGCTCACTGGCTTTAGCTCTGCTTGCAGGCTGTGCTTCAAGTGAGCAAGACGAACAAAGACAGCTAGAGATGATGGCGCAGCACCGAGCTGGCGTTTTATCTGCAGGCCTGCCGATTGAGTATGGCCCACTGTCGGTCATGCGCGTGCTAGCAAAAAACACGGTTATCGAAATCATGATGATCTACAACCAAGATGCAAAAGGTGCTAAGCCTTTAAACCAAGTTGTAGACATGAGTGTGAATAGCTACTGCACCAACTCTGAAGTGAGAGCAAACCTTGATATGGGCTTGGCTTACAACATCAAGATTCGCAACACTCGCGGACAACTGATGGTTGAGAAGTTGATCAGCAAAGAGACGTGTCAGAGCAGCAGCTAGATTCTAGCTCGAGATTCGAACAAGTATAAAACCAGAAGGCCTCGCAAATGCGAGGCCTTTGTTTTATGAAGCAATCAAAATCCTAAGCTGAATTATGCCTCGGTTGATTCCCACTCTTTACGCAGTGCTTTAGTTGCCGAAACTAAGTTAGTCAGCGCCGCTTCCGTCTCTGCCCAGTTCCGTGTCTTCAGCCCACAATCAGGGTTTGCCCACAAACGTTCCGCTGGAATTTTCTCTGCCGCTTTCTTAAGTAAATCAACAATCCACTCTTCTGACGGGATGTTTGGTGAGTGAATGTCATAAACGCCAGGTCCAATCGCATTCGGGTAGTTGAACTCTTCAAATGCTTTCAGCAGTTCCATGTTCGAGCGAGAAGTCTCAATGGTAATCACATCGGCATCTAGCGCGGCTACTGAATCAATGATCTCGTTGAACTCACTGTAACACATGTGGGTATGAATCTGAGTTTCTGGTTTAGCACTTGCCGCTGAGATCTTAAAGGCATCGACCGCCCACTCTAGGTATTCTGCGTGGTCGCGCTTTTTCAATGGCAGACCTTCACGAATCGCTGGTTCATCGATTTGGATAATGTTGATGCCCGCGTCTTGCAAATCAGACACTTCATCTCGCAGCGCAAATGCCAATTGATTAGTGATCTCTTTGCGTGAAATGTCTTCACGTGGGAATGTCCAACATAAGATAGTGACTGGGCCTGTCAGCATCCCTTTCATCTGCTTCGAGGTCAGAGATTGGGCATAGGTCGACCATTCTACGGTCATCGGCTTCTCACGCTCTATATCCGCGACCACAATCGCCGGCTTCACGCAGCGTGAGCCATAGCTTTGTACCCAACCAAACTTAGTGGTTTGAAAGCCTGCTAGGTTTTCTGCAAAGTACTCCACCATGTCGTTACGTTCAGCTTCGCCATGAACAAGCACATCCAAATCCAGTGCTTCTTGACGTTTAACGGCATCCGCAATATGGCCTTTCAATGCAGTGTTATATTCCGCTTCACTCAGTTTGCCAGTGCGGTAAGCGCTACGTTGAACACGGATCTCGCCTGTCTGTGGGAATGAACCAATGGTTGTGGTTGGTAACAGCGGTAAGCCTAACACCTCAGACTGGTGCGCGGCACGTTCTGCGTATGGAGCAGTGCGCTCTGCTAGCGCTTTAGTTATCGTGTTAATACGAGCTTGAACTTGCGGCTTATTCACATGAGTTGCACTCTTGCGTGCAACAATCGGGTGGCTATACGTCTCACACGCTAAAATGGCATTTTGGTCGCCGTCTAACGCCGCACCCAATAAGCTCACCTCAGTGACTTTCTGTTTTGCAAAGGCAAACCAACTCTTCACTTCTTCGCTAAGCGTCTCTTCTAACTCAAGGTCGACTGGGCTATGCAGCAATGAACATGAACTTGCGACCCATAGTTTATCGCCTAGCTTTTCTTTCACTGGTTGCAGCAACTCAAGCTGCGCGGCTAAGTCTGCTCGCCAAACATTGCGTCCATTGATTGCACCCGCAGAAAGTACCCAATCTTCCGGTAACTTATTCACCACTTCATCGAGTTGCTGCGGTGCGGCAGCCAAATCGATGTGTAAGCCGTTGACGGGCAACTCCACGATCTTGCCCAACGTATCAGTCACAGAATCAAAGTAAGTGGTCAGCAATAGTTTCACATCGCCTTGAATCACTTGATAAGCCAACTTGAATGAATCTGCCCACTTAGTCTCAAGTTCCAGAGATAGAATGGGCTCATCGATTTGCACCCACTCAACGCCCAACTTGGAGAGTTTTGCCAGAATCGCTTGATAGGCAGTAAGAAGGCGAGGCAATAGAGTTAAGCGATCAAAGCCCTCTTCCACTTCTTTGCCTAAGTACAAATATGACAGTGGGCCGAGAAGTACAGGCTTAACTTTGTGTCCTGCTTTTATCGCTTCGTTCACTTCGTCAAACAGCTGCGGCCAGCTTACTTCAAAGGTGTCGTCTTTACTGAACTCAGGAACAATGTAGTGGTAGTTAGTGTTGAACCATTTCGTCATATCTGATGCTGCTGCACCATCTTTAGCGCTTTCAGAGCCGTGCTTAGCGCCACAACAAGTTGGCTGCCTTTGAGATTGTATTTGAGTTTGAGATTGACCGCGACCAACGCGGAACAAGGTATCTAAATCTGGGAAGGCTTTTTCACCTTCTGATCCACCAGCGTGACGCTCAGGTACATGACCTAGAAGTAACGTCGTTGTTAGAACATGGTCGTACCATGCGAAGTCACCCGCAGTTGCAAAGCTTAGATTCGCCTTAGCTTGTACATTCCAGTTACGATTTCTTAGTTCGCTACCGAGTTGCTTTAAATCTGTTTGGTTAATCTCACCGCGCCAGTATTTTTCTAAAGTGAATTTGAGTTCGCGTTTTTCGCCGATACGTGGGTAGCCTAAAATATGCGTTGTCGTAGTCATGAACCTGTTCCTTATTCAATAATTTTTAGTGTTCGATCAAACTGCCTAGCTTATGGTTTAAGTTCTTTACAAGGCGTCTAGATGGCTAAACTATCTCCCTAATCTGAACGATGAACAACGTCCAAATATTCATCTTGTTTATTAAAAATATTCATCTTGAATAATCTAAAGCTGAAAAATTAAATCCATCTGGACATCTAGACGTTTACAAATGAAAGAAAACCCCGTAGGGTGATTATTAAGAAATATTGAATTGGCTTAGGGAATATGAGGAAAACTCATGATAGAGCTTAAACACCTTCGAACATTGACTACCTTAAGAGACAGCGGCTCGCTAACAGCGACGGCAACTTCTCTTCACTTGACTCAGTCGGCGCTTTCTCACCAACTGAAAGACCTTGAGGCGCGTATCGGTGGTCAGCTTTTCCTACGTAAAACTAGACCAGTTAAGTTCACCTCTGAAGGTGAGATTTTGCTTAGGCTTGCCGATGAGATACAGCCAAGAATAGCTAAAGCGGAGAACGAACTCGCGAGCCTGAAAGAGGATGTGAATGGTCGTTTGCACATGGCGATTGAATGTCACTCATGCTTCCAATGGTTAATGCCTGCTTTGAAGGAATATCAAGTGGCTTGGCCAAGCGTAACGCTAGATTTCTCGTCAGGCTTTGGGTTTGAGCCGCTACCCGCGCTAATGGCAGGCGAGCTAGATTTGGTGATCACCTCTGATATACAGCCTCGCTCTGAGGTTCATTACGAGCCGCTTTTCGATTTTGAGATGCGTCTTATCACCGCGATCAACTCGCCTTTGGCCGATAAAGCGAGCATTGATCCGCAAGATCTTAGCGATCTCACCATGCTCTCCTATCCTGTTCAAAAACAACGTTTAGACGTCGTGAAACACTTTTTGCAACCAGCAGGTGTAGAACCTAAGAAGTGGAAACAAGCAGACAACACCTTAATGTTGGTGCAAATGGTATCGGCAGGATTAGGTGTCGCGGCATTACCAAATTGGGCGTTCAGTGAGTTCTCAAGACAAGGTTTGATAGCCAGCAAACCGTTAGGTAAAGGGCTTTCAAGAAGACTGTTTGCCGCAGTAAGAAACTCAGAAAAAGACAAACGTTACCTACAGGCTTTCTTTAGCACAGCAAGACAGCAGAGTAAGAGTCACTTAGATGGTATTGAGGTCGTTTAAGAGGTTCATTATTGAGCTAGCTTAAGCCTGTATTAAATCGGAAAGGCAAACGCCAGAAACAAAAAAAGTCACAGATAATCTGTGACTTTTTAGTTTCAGTATCGATGATTTTCGATATCTGTTGATTCGCGAAAATAGACTATCTTGGATAAGACTTAAACTGGTTAGTCAATGGGTCGTATTGATAGCCAAGCATATCGAGCTTGCCCACGACACTTTCTATATCCATTTCATACATACTGATCAGCTCTTCAAAGCTATCGCACTCTAGGCGAAGTTTCTCATTCACGATTCCCAGCAAGATAATGCTATCGAAACCTTTGACGTTGCTTAAATCCATCTCGTACTCCTTACGAACACACCGACTAAAATTAAGTTTAGAACGCTTACCAAGGCCATGCTAAAAAACTGATCACACTTCTTAAAGAGAATGCGTGATTAATGAGCGCACGTAATTAATGAAAGTGCGCGATTAAAGTGCCCACACTGGCGTTAAACCCACAGCCGCAGCCAATAACATCAGTAACGAAACCGTCAGTTGAAGTTTTTCCGGGGTTTTAACGAACAGTAGATGCCAACACCACACCACGATAGCTGAGATTAGCAAAGCAAAGCTGAACAGTAGCGTTGAAATCACTGGTTCTAGTTGAGCTTCAGACAAAGAATAAACACTCACGACTGTTGCCAAAACCACCAACATGCCCGTCAAAACACCAACAACAGGCAGAACACGGTGAAATGCCTGTAAGCGTGTTCTTGCAATCGTCAGCAGTAAATGGCCAAACGCTGAGCCTAACAGTGCCACTAGCAATACAGTAGTGATGATACCAACGGTAGTTGCTTGTTCCGTCGCTTGGATAGCAACGTAAGACAATGCCAAACCACAAGCTAAGTACATCACCCAAATAGGGCCAGAATCGCGTGTCTTCTTAGTTTGAACTTGAGAATAGAAATAAAAGGTCGCAAACACGACCAGAAAGGCTTCAGTTTTTACTGAGGCAACGGCAAGCCACAGCACGCCAATCGCAGGTAACATCTTGTGGATACGACCACGCTGCCCCGGACAAATATCCCCTTTCACCAAGATGAGGGTTAAGATCAGTTGGGCTCCTAAAAGCATCGGAGCAAATTGTACTAATAACGTTTCGACCATTGTGGATCTACTTCTTCAGACTTATTTTCGCGAATAATATCAAAAACTGCTGCGAACACTAATCAAAATCACAAATTAGCGACGTTATTCAAGGCTTCAACTATGCTGTTGTATGGTTCTTTTGTCGCCATTTACCGTAAAAAGACGAAAGACACCAGAACTAACAGGGGCATGTTCTACTGGCTAGTCTAGGCTCATGCCGCTATAATTCCCGCCTCAAAAATCAGAGGTTGAAATATGTACAGCGATATCACTCCTATTCACGAACACAAAAAATACTGGGCCGAGTGCTACGGAACTGCACCCTTTTTGCCTACCAGTAGAAAGGAGATGGATGCTCTTGGATGGGATAGCTGTGACATTATTATTGTAACTGGTGACGCTTATGTCGATCACCCGAGCTTTGGTATGGCTATCATCGGCCGTCTGCTTGAAGCTCAAGGTTTCCGCGTGGGCATTATTGCTCAACCAAAGTGGGACAATAAAGATGCCTTCATGAAGCTAGGTAAACCTAACCTATTCTTCGGCATCACAGCGGGTAACATGGACTCCATGATCAACCGCTACACCTCTGATCGCAAATTACGTCACGATGATGCTTATACTCCGAACAATGAAGGTGGCAAGCGTCCTGATCGTGCAACTCTGGTTTATTCTCAACGTTGTCGTGAAGCTTACAAAGGCACGCCAATCGTGCTTGGTGGTATTGAAGCGAGCTTACGTCGTGTAGCTCACTACGACTACTGGTCAGATAAAGTTCGCCGCTCTGTATTGTTTGATGCAAAAGCTGACATTCTTCTTTTTGGTAACGCTGAGCGTGCACTGGTTGAAGTAGCACACCGCATTGCCGATGGTGAAGACATGTCTACGCTGACCAATATCCGCGGTACTGCTATCAATCTTCCTGCGGCCCCTGAAGGCTTCAAGATCATTGACTCTTCTCGTATCGAAAAGCCGAACAAAGCGTATGTTCCGGTTAACCCGTACGAAGTTGAAACTCAGTGTGATACCAAGAAAGACGAAAAAGAAGAAGTAAAAGCGCAACCTATTACTATTCGCCCTTCTCGTCACGATGCAAAAACTACAGCGGTTCGTATCCCAGGTTACGAAAAGCTAAACAATGACCGTATTCTTTACGCTCACGCTAGTCGTATTCTGCACCTTGAGACAAACCCGTACTCAGGTCGTGCTCTGATTCAACGTCACGGTGATCGCGAGCTTTGGATTAACCAAGCGCCTATTCCATTGACCACAGAAGAGATGGACTACGTGTTTGGCCTTGCGTACAAGCGTGTTCCGCACCCGATGTACGGCAAAGCGAAAATCCCAGCATACGACATGATCAAAACCTCGGTTAACATCATGCGTGGTTGTTTTGGTGGTTGTTCTTTCTGTTCAATCACAGAGCACGAAGGTCGCATCATTCAGAACCGTTCGAAAGAATCTATCTTGGATGAGATCGAAGACATTAAAGATAAAGTACCGGGCTTCACAGGTACTATTTCTGACTTGGGCGGCCCAACGGCGAACATGTACCGTTTAGGTTGTTCAGATCCAAAAGCTGAAATTAACTGTCGTCGTCCATCATGTGTGTTCCCGAAAATCTGTGAAAAGCTAAACACAGACCATCAACACACTATCGACCTGTACCGCTCTGCGAGAAAAGTACCGGGTGTTAAGAAGATCATGATCGCTTCTGGTGTACGTTACGACTTAGCGATTGAATCTCCAGAATACGTTCGTGAGCTTGTGACTCACCACGTTGGTGGTTACTTGAAGATTGCTCCAGAGCATACTGAAAAAGGCCCACTGGATCTGATGATGAAGCCGGGCATGGGCACTTACGATCGTTTCAAAGAGATGTTCGAGAAGTACAGCGCTGAAGCCGGTAAGAAACAGTACTTAATTCCTTACTTTATCTCTGCTCACCCGGGCACAGAAGATGAAGACATGCTTAACCTAGCAATGTGGCTGAAAAAGCACAACTACGAGTGTGACCAAGTACAGAACTTCTACCCATCGCCAATGTGTAATGCAACGTCGATGTACTACTCAGAGACTAACCCTCTGAAACGCGTGAAATATAAGAAGCGTGAAGATGTTCCTGTGCCGAAAGGTGATCGTCAACGTCGTCTGCATAAAGCACTGCTTCGTTACCACGATCCTGAAAACTGGAAGATCATCCGTGAAGCGCTGATCAGCATGGGTAAACAGCACTTGATCGGTGATAAAGCAAACTGCCTAGTACCAGCAGAAGACTTTGATGCACAAACACCAGCACAACGTCGTAAGTCTGGTCGTCACGGTTCACAGCGCTTTGCTACTAAGCACAGCAAGTCTCAGCCAGGTCTTGGTGGCGAAAGCCCACGTAACCACTCTGGTAAGAAACCGGGTGGCAAGAAGCCGACTGGTAACGGCAACGGTAGCCAAGGCAATGCTAACCAAGGCGGCGGAAATGGCAAACCAAACCGTAACAAAACGGGCAATGGTCAAGGTGGCAAACCTGCGGGTAACGGTAAGAACCGCCAGCGCGCAGCACAACGCTAATATCGCGAGCCAATTTACTTCGCTATCGTAAAAACACAAAGCGCAGCTATTTAGCTGCGCTTTTTTGTGTCTGTTACAAGATAGCCTAACGAGCAAACACCCAATACTGACTAAGCAAATAGTTACTGACCATGCCCACCAAGATGCCAACCGCCATTGCGATAAACACTGCCCCAGTAAATGCAGGCAGCAATTCAGTCATCAACTTAAAGCACAGCAAATTAGGTATCGCCGATATTGATGCAGAGAACATGAACTTTTGCCATTGAATCAGCTTTTCGGACCAATTCCCCTGCCCTTTGAATTCAAAGGTCAACACTCGATTTCCAAACCAGGTTGTCGTTGCTGCAACGATGAAAGAGCCAATTCGAGCACTCATTAACGGCAGCCCAATAACGTAATGCAGCAACGCAAACACGGCACAATCGACAACAAAGCCACCCGACCCCACCATAGCGAATTTAATCATCTTATGATGAGGTTGTAGTTTTTGGTTTAGCACGTCGAACTTGTGGCTAAACAGTCTCGATGACGAGTTAAAATTGAACATCGCCATCACTTCGAATATGGCTCAACGATAGATTTGGTTTGATGTTTTGGCTATGACAACTAAATAGAGCGCGCTTGATCTTCACCGTCGGCTCTAAAATACAGGTTAACGCGTTGTCTTTAATCTTGGTTTCTACTTCCGCTCTTTTACCAATCAGATAGAACTTGTCGATACCATCTAACTGCTTAACATCAAGTAGCTTTTTCGCTTGTCCATGACTGTAAAATTGCCCAGAGAACGGTCGTTTACCGATGTAAAAGCTCGGCGCTTCATCCGTGATCTGCTCGAAGATAATACGGTCACTTTTCTCGTTCGCTTTGCCTAGGTTGAGGTAGACCATCGCAATCATTAACAGCACAGGTAGCACCAAAGCCACACTCGAGAACCACTTCTTATCTTTTTCTACCACAAGCGTTGCCACCAGCAAGCCAAGGGCTGGAATACCCGGTAGGACGTAAGCTGGAAGAATATTACCCGCCATAGTGAAAAGAATTAGAGGAGAGACCAACCAACACACAAGGAATGAAAACAACCCACTATGTTCAGCGTTAACTTCTGCGATTTTCTTACGACGGGCGAAAGTCAAAATAGGCAACACAATCGACCACGGCGCAGCCGCTTGAATCCAGAAAATCCAAATCATGCCTCTTGCTTGGTCATGGGCAGAACCGTATAAATCGCCCTCCCAACCACTCACAACAAAACGCTTAAAGTGCTCGCCAACAATAAAGTAATCAATAAAACCCGGTGTTGCCATTTCAGCCATGATGTACCACGGCAAAGCAATCGCTAGCATCACGCCTAAGCCTGACAACAGTGGAAAGCGTTGCCATAACACTTTAAAAGCGCCAAAAAATCCATGTTGCAATACTAACCAAGGGAAAACGGCGATACCCATAATCACAATCGCTACCGGCCCTTTTGCCAGCAAGCCTAGTGCTAAGCCAATGAAACCGACATAGCCCCAAGACCGATTAGTCTTCGCGCTCCCTTCTCCCTTCGAACCCTCTCCTCCTAACCAACATAGGTAGAAACCTAACATGGCTATGGTCATCGCTAACGTTAATGCCATGTCAGTCATAACAGCACCCGCCGCGATAGAGAAAATCCCACATGTCGCCAATACCACGGCCGCCACCAAGGCACTTTGTCCGGTGCGCTTAGCCATGTACGCAACCAACAAAATCGTCGCAAAACCTGCTAACCAGTGTGGCGCACGCACAGCAAACTCACTCAAACCAAACAGCTCAATGCCAATCGCGCTCATCCAGGTAAACATCGGAGGCTTACCCCAGAAAGGGATGCCGTAATCAAATTGAGGGGTTAACCAATTGCCGGTTTCTACCATCAAGCGAGCCATCTCACCGTAGCGCGCTTCCGTAGTGTCCATTAAAGGGTATGTCGCCAGAGATAAGAGCCTTAGAACCAATGCAAAAGCCAACAAATACCATAGGTGCGTTCGGTTCAGGCTCATGCTGACTCCTCTAATTTAAAATGCGTTTTTAATGCAGGGGTATCGACCACCGATTGGATCAGATACAAAGGACGGTTCTTGGTTTCGATGAAAATACGACCTATGTATTCCCCCATTAAACCAATACTCAGAAGTTGAATGCCGCCAAGGGCAAGTTGAACCACCATCATTGACGGGTAGCCCGTAATAGGCTCACCAAACATCATGGTTTTGAACACGATGAAGACGCCATACACGAAAGCAGTAAGCGCCACTAATCCACCAACGGCCGTCGCAATACGCAGTGGGCGGATAGAAAATGATGTGATGCCATCCATCGCCAATCCGATGAGTTTCAGGTAGTTCCACTTGGTCTCGCCACAGAAGCGAGCGTCGCGCTTAAACTGAATCGTTGCTTGTCTAAAACCTGGCCATGAAAAGATGCCTTTCATGTAACGGTTACGTTCAGGAAGTTGATTGATATGATCGACAACCTCTCGGCTTAACAGTCGGAAATCACCCACATTTTCTGGAACATCGATCTTCGCTGCCACGTTCATGACTTTGTAAAAGCTTGCTGCTGAAAACTTCTTAAACCACGTTTCACCATCACGTTGGCTACGCTGCATATTGACGACGTCATAACCTTCGCGCCATTTGGCAATCATTTGAGGAATCAGCTCGGGTGGGTCTTGTAGATCGGCATCGAGCAAGATCACAGCTTGTCCTCGGCAGTGTTCGAGGCCAGCACTCATCGCTGATTCTTTACCAAAGTTACGGCTTAAACCGATCACAGAAATTGAGCTATTGATTGAAGTGAATGAACTCACCAAATCCAAGCTGTTGTCTTTGCTGCCATCATCGACATAAACAATTTCACTGGTGATGGGTAAGCTATCCAGTACCTTGGTTAAGCGAGAATGAAACTCTTCTAACACCTCTTGTTCATCGTAAAACGGCACAATGATCGATAGTGAAACGGCGGGATTGATCCGTGATGTGGAGACTTTAGGTCGGCTAATATGAAGTTCAGACATAATACGTTCTTCTATTTTTTAATCTGAATCCAATCTACCCCCTCATAAGTGAAAGTTATGTTATTGACATATTTTTCACGCTCACTCAGGATAATGTTACCGTCTATTTCTGTATGAGAATCAAAATGAAACGAGTTCTATTAGTCGAAGATAACCGTGAAATCGCAGGCGTATTATTTGATTATTTTGAGTGCATTGGGATGGAGCTCGATTACGCGGACAACGGTGAGCTTGGCTTGCAACTCGCGATGGATAACTCTTTTGATATCATCATATTAGATCTGATGCTGCCAAGAATGGACGGCCTAACGGTTTGTAACAAGCTAAGAGACCAAGGCAACACAACCCCGATCCTGATGCTTACCGCGCTTGATAGCCGTGAAGACATGTTGAAAGGGTTTGACCACGGTGCCGATGATTACCTAACCAAGCCTTTCGATTTGGATATTTTAGAAGCCAGAATGAACGCACTGGTTCGTCGTTACCGCGGAAAAGTCGCCTCTTCAAAACTTCAGTTCGATGAACTCACCATCGACCAAAAAACCCGTAAAGCTTACCGCCAAGATAAACTACTAGCGCTCAACCCAACCACTTACACCATACTTGAGATGCTGTGCCAAAGCGCACCTGAAGTAGTCACTCGTGAAGCTATTTCCTACAAGTTATGGGAAGAAAACGAACCCAACAATGATGTGTTGCGCAGTCACATTTATCAGTTACGTAATCAACTCGACAAGCCTTTCGACACTCAGATGTTAATTACGGTGCCTAAAGTTGGCTTCCGATTGGAGCCATCGAATTGATTTCAAATGTTCTTACAAGCACAAAAACCCTAACGGGCCGCTTAGCGGTTTTCTTTGGGTTAATGGCCGTAATTGTGTCGGCATTTGTCTATGTGGTATTTATCACAGCCCTGTACTTGTCGGAAGACCGCGTGGGTGAAAGACGCATCCTAATTGACCGCAACTATGCAGTCGGGTTATTCCAGTCAGGTGAAAGTGGAGAGCTTCGTATTGATGACCTGACTATCGCTTACAACGATCTTTCCTATCTACCGAAAAAGTATTTAAAGTATATTGAAGGCAAAGAAAATTTCATTGGTGAGGTCGGTGAAGATCCAGAATCTCGCATGGTCTATGTAGGCGAGTATACTCATGAAGGTAGAACTCACCCTATTGTTCTGCTTTCTGAAATAGACCGTGTCGAGCTTAGTGTCTTTGAGCTCGTTTATGCCACCACATTTGTATTAGCCCTTCTCTCTATTCTAATATTCAGCTTCGGAGCTCTGCTCTATCGGTTGTCTAAACGGCTGATTGAGCCCTTCAACTCCCTGTCTGAACAGCTTGAATCCAATAAGCTCAATCTAAACGAAGAATTTGGAGTGAATGACGATGCGGCGGTGGAGTTTCGTCAGTTGACGGATCAACTCAATCAATACAGAAGAGAAATCAATTCTCTAGTAAAACGCGAGCAAGCTTTCGCACGCTACTCAAGTCATGAACTAAGAACTCCGTTGACTGTTGCTCGTGGTGCCAACAAACTGTTACTGAGAAGCGAAACAACCGAATTTCAATCTCGTCAGGTTGAACGTATTGATGAAGCCATTGTTCAAATGTCTGAAATGGTCGATGCACTGCTTGGTCTCGTTCGCTATGAAAGAAACAGTGACGATGCACCGCTACGTTTATTCAGCCAGCAAGAGCTAGAGACTATCGTTTCTAAAAATTCGTTGCAGGCTGACGAGAAGGAAGTCGCGATAACCTTACAAGTTCAATCAGAACCCACAATTCAGGCCACCAGCGCGATAATGAATATGTTGGTCGGTAACTTGTTAAGAAACGCGATTGCAGCCACTAATAGCGGTACAGTAACTATTACCCTTTCTCAAGACAGTCTTATTATTGAAGACCAAGGCGAAGGCCTGCAGGAGCAATACAACCCGAATGGACACGGGCTAGGTTTGTTGATTGTCGATGACTTGTGTCAGCGTTTTCATTGGGACTTTGAATTGTTTAATCGCAGCTGTGGTGGATGCACAGCCAAGATCACCTTTCAAGCCGATTCATCCGCGTCAATATCGAACGAAAACTTGATTTAGTTGGTTTACAGCCGCCTCTGGCTACTAGATACTCGTCCGTCCTATTTGATTTAAAAATGCTGGCTCTTGAGTCAGCATTTTGTCTAAGTGCGATGAAACTAAATAATAGCCCTGTAACTCAACATCAATACAACGACCACACCTTTTTCTTAAAGCGTGACGATCAGCTTCATTCCCACTTTTGCGGCAACAAAGCCAGAAAGTTCATGAAGCTACTGGAAGACGAGCACCCAAGCACTACCACCCTAATAAGCTATGGTTCCGCTCAAGCCAACTCATTGTTCTCGCTAGCCGCACTTGCAAAAATCAAAGGTTGGACGCTTGAGTTTTACGTTGATCACCTACCTCGATGGCTACAAGAACGCCCACTCGGCAACTACCGTGGCGCTATCGATCTCGGGGCTGAGGTTATTTCAGTCAAAGAAACAGGCTCTGAGCTTCATCCACAAGAATATATTGAGCAAGTAAGACAACCTGACTCACAATGCATTGTGTTACCAGAAGGTGGACGCTCTCAGCTTTCTGAATATGGCGTAAAACAACTGGCGATGGAAATACTGAGCTGGACTCGCTTTGAAAACCAATACGATTTTGTTGTGGCCCTACCCGCAGGAACTGGCAGTACTGCGCTGTACCTTCATAAGCATTTAAAAATGCACAACATCCCAGTGCTAACCTGTGCTTGTGTTGGTGGCAGTGACTATTTAACGCAGCAATTCAATGAGCTTGGCGAAAGTGAACATCCGCAGATATTACCTCTCCCGAAAAAGCACCACTTTGGAAAACTGTATAAGCAAGACTATCAGACATGGCTAGATCTTCAGGAGCAAACTGACATTGAATTCGATCTGCTTTACGATCCATTGATGTGGCAATGTTTAGAGCAATGGCAGGCAGATAACCCAACTAAAACCATTATCTATATTCATCAAGGTGGCATCTTAGGCAATGAATCAATGCTGCCTCGCTATCAGCGTAAGTATCCTGATATCAGAACAAGTGGTTCTAACAGCGATAGCAGCGCAGCCCCTGCTTGGTAATGGTTCAAACCTCCTAAACCTGTTATGCGAACAATCACAGTGACGGCTTACTGTGATTGTTTCTTTCGTTTAAGTCTCTTTTCATTTCAGACAACTGCCCTTCTTGCTTTACCCATCAAATCCAAACTGACAATCTGGCGAGAATCATAACGTTATCTATACTTTCCATTGGATTGCCACTCGTCACCTGAAGGATTAACGTATGCGAGCACTTACTACACTAGGTCTGTTTTCAGTTTTACTTCCCTTTTCAGCAATTTCTGGAGAAAACGTTACTTACCAAGTTGACGGTATGGACTATGAAGGTTATTGGAGTGAAGCCAGTGACCAAGCCCCTTTGGTGTTGCTAATACACGATTGGGATGGCTTAACTGATTACGAAAAGAAGCGTTCTGAGATGCTCAACGAACTCGGTTACAACGTGTTCGCTATCGACCTATTTGGTAAAGGCATCCGCCCAACCGAAGTGAAAGACAAAAAGCAGCACACGGGCGAATTGTATAAAGACCGTGAAAAAATGCGTGCGCTACTCAACGCAGGAGCCATGGAAGCACAAAGACTTGGCGGAAACTTAGATAACAACGTAATGATGGGATACTGTTTCGGCGGAGCCGCTGTATTGGAAGCCGCTCGTGCGGGGATTCCTTCGAAGGCTTACGTCACCTTCCATGGCGGTTTATCAACACCAAAAGGCCAAGACTACTCGCAGACTAAAGCTCCCGTAGTCGTGTTCCACGGCACGGCTGATGCCATGATTTCAATGCACGACTTTGGAAGCCTCGCCGCTCAACTTGAATCAACCAAAGTTCCGCATGAAATGATCACCTACAGTGGTGCGCCACATGCCTTTACTGTATTCGGCTCAAACAACTATCAACAAGAAGCTGACCAAAAATCGTGGGATAGATTTACCCATGTGCTAGAAACCACCACCAGATAATCTTCTCCCTCAGAACCCATAACCCCATTCTAAGGCTTAAGAATGGGGTTGTTTAATTATCACTGCATCATCTCACTACAAATAGCGGTGGATACTTAAGTCATCAGTTTTAATATCACTAGCTGAGCCACTGACCACGCTTGCCAAGATCTTTCCTGAGCCACATGCCATTGTCCAACCTAATGTCCCATGTCCAGTATTTGTAAATAGGTTCTTGATAGGCGTCTTTCCTATGATAGGCGTGCCATCTGGCGTCATTGGTCTTAACCCAGTCCAGTATTCGGCTTTAGAAAAGTCCCCCGCTTGTGGGAAAAGATCTTTAATCACCATATCAATCGTGGCTTTGCGTTTTTCTGGAATCAGGTAATTAAAACCCGCAAGCTCGGCCGTACCCGCGATACGAATACGGTCATCAAATCGCGTCATCGCTACCTTGTAGGTTTCATCCATCACAGTCGAGGTTGGTGACTTATCTGCATTCACGATCGGTAGTGTTAACGAATACCCTTTCACTGGATAAACCGGGATAGACAAGTCGACTTGTTTCAACAGTTCTCGAGAATAGCTTCCTGAAGCAACCACATAAGCATCCGCTTTGAACTCGCCTTGAGTCGTTGTAATACTCTCAATGGTTTGATTCTGATGATTCAAACTTACCACTTCGGTATCAAACACGAACTGAACGCCGAGTTGCTTGGCTTTCTCAGTCAGGATTAAACAGAACTGATGACAATCACCGGTTTCATCGTGTGGTAAATACAGACCGCCCACCAGCTTGTCTTTAACGTCTGCTAAACCCGACTCCACTGACAGACACTGTTCAACATCAAACAACGAGTGTTCGATTCCACTCTCTGTTAACAGCTTCATATCCTGCTGAATAGCGTCCAATTGTTTTTCGCTTCTGAATACTTGCAAGGTGCCTTTCTGCCGGCCCTCATAAGCCAAATCTTCACTGATTCTTAGATGAGTCAGGCAATCTCGGCTGTAGTTAGCGACTCGTAACATCCGCGATTTATTCTGTGCGTACTTGGCTTCATTACAGTTGGCGAGCATCTTAGTCGCCCAAGACATTAACTCTGGAGAAAGAGAAGGCTTCACTTTAAGTGGCGCATGTTCTTGGGTAAGCCATTTCATCGCTTTCAAAGGGATGCCCGGTGCCGCCCATGGTGATGAATAACCGTAAGAAATTTGCCCGGCATTCGCAAAACTGGTTTCTTTGCCACTGCTATCTTGACGATCAATAACCGTGACCGAGTGACCTTCTTTTGCCAAGTACCATGCGCTGGTCAATCCAATAACACCACTGCCAATTACAATAACTTCCATTCTCTTCCCCTAATGCCTGACAAAGCCAAATCTGTCGAACACAGCTGTCAGTCTAAAACTCGTTTCGTTAATAATTTGTAACTTATTCCGCATGTGTTGACTTAACAATAGAGGTGGCATTGACAAAACATCAATTCGACTCGAAAACAAATCCAGCAGTTTGGAAGTGTGATATTGGCGGTATTTGAAAGCTTAGGTAGGAGTCGCTAAGTAAACTGATTAAGCCTAGATATTGTAAGCGTCATGACTCAAGAAAGTGGCGTTCTCGAGTAAAAAATCCAACAAGGTTTCGGCTTGTAGCGTGAGTGCACGGCCTTTCAAAGATTGAACCTTAACCGTCGCCTTCGATAACATCTCCAACTCGGTCGCAACCACTTCAATCTGCCCTGATTTTATCTCATCGATCACGGTGAGCTTGGGCATAAAGGTGACGCCCAACCCTGCTGAAACAAAGTTTGTCAGTGCAGTGACCGAATTGGTTTGTAGCTTTGGCTGCAAGGTAAGATGGGAAATTTGTTCAGCCTGCTTTACCAGCCTCCCCATGCCGGTCGAGTTATCGATCAAGGCGAGAGAAGCGTCTTGAATATCTTGCATTACCACTGGTGCTTCTTTCATCGTAAGGAAGTGCCCCTTCGGAGCAATCAATTCGAGCGGATGGCTGCGTTCAACGTGAGAGTGCAGTTTAGGATGTGGTGCAGACGCATAGGTTATCGCAAAGTCTATCTGTTGATCTTCCAACATCTTGACTGCATCCAATGCCCCTGCGATCTCAATAGAAAGATTGATATCAGGATAACGAGTCATGAAGGTTTGCATCGGTTTAGAGACCAAGTTAGTAATAAATCCTTCTCCAATCGCGATGCTAACATTACCGCCCTTGAGGTTTTTAAGCTTGGTTAGTCGAGCAAGCACTGCCGCCTCTCCACGAACAATGGAGCGATAGTAGTTCAACAGTTCGTTCCCCGCCTCAGTCAGCAGAGATTGGCGGTTGTTGCGCTCCCATACTTTCATTTCCGCTTGCGCTTCTAACTGTGTCAGCATTCGACTCATCGCGGCAGGGTCAACGTTCATCATCTTAGATGCCTTACGTAACGACCTGTATTTTGATAACGCGTTTAAGTACTCGAGAGCACGGATATTAAAGTGGTGCATTCAACTTCCTTGTAATTCAACTGACACTTAATCAAGCGTCTCACAAATTTGCTGCGAACATATATCCCAATTTATCAAGATCGTAATTGCTCTTACTAACTTGTGCACCGAGTCACTTCAAGGCATTACATCAAAGGTTGATATACGTGTATTTTTTGCTGTAGATAACACAAAGGCGACAACTTTCGTCATCGCCTTTGTGGTCATTATCCCGATGTAAACCTCAAGCAGTCAATAACCGGTCACTTCACTACAGACCAACAAAGAAACTGATCACCAATGCGTTGATCAAATCAACAAAGAAACCACACTAATGGCACCACAATGAACGCTTGTGGGCTTGCGCCATAGCGGTGAGTTACTGCGGTCATGTTCACAATTGCTGTTGCGGTCGAGCCTAGAGTGATACCACCAAAGCCTGAACATATCACCACAGAATCGTAGTTTCTTCCCATCAAGTAATAAACGACAAACACAGTAAACAACAGGGAAAGCAAGATCTGGATACTCATGACAACAGAGATATAGCCAAACAGTCCATCGAGGTCCCAGATACGTAACCCCATCAATGCCATGGTTAAGAACATGCCTAAGCAGATATCAGAGATCATCGCTAAGCCTTTTCGGCCTTGAGCGATTTTCTCTTGTGTACGACGCTTCTTAAACAATGCACGACCGACGTTTCCGATTAAGATACCAGCGATTAAACAGCTAACGAATAACGGCAGTTTTAGGCCCATAGAGTCGATAACTTCACTCAAGCTGTAACCCAGCATTAGTGTTAAGTTAAGAATCAACCACGCCCATAGAACGCCGTAGTGACTAAGATCCGTTTTTGTTTCACTCTCTTGGAATGCACCAACCGTAACCTCTTCTTCATTAGAAGGGCTTACTTTGTGTTTATTGAGCAGGTAGTTGGCAATCGGGCCACCAATCACACACGCTGCAATTAAACCAACCGTGTTTGAAGCGACACCAAGTTCGAGCGCGTTAGCAATACCAAACTCTTCCACAAACATTGGCGCCCACGCTAACGTTGTGCCTACGCCGCCTATCAAGCTAACAGACCCAGATAGCAAGCCTGCTTTAGGATCCATTCCAAAGCCAGAAGCGACTGCCATTCCGACTACGTTTTGCAACACGATAAAAATGGCAGCAAGACACAGTAGGATGAACAACGGTCGCCCACCTTTAATCAGTGTTTTAATATCCGCTTGTAGCCCGATGCCAGCAAAAAAGTAGAGAAGCAAAAAGTCTCTGACATCTAGGCTAAAGGTGATTTGGATTTCAAAAATATAGTAAAGCGCCGCTACGGTCGCTGCGCAGACAAAGCCACCAATCACAGGCTCTGGCAGTGAATACTTTCTTAATACTTCAGATCGCTCAATCAAACCTTTACCGATAAACAGTAACGAAATCGCGATCGTAAAAGAGAGCATTGGAGAAACTAGGGTTTCTGTCATGAGGCTATGGGTTCCTAATAGTTAGATTATTCATAATATTGCGTACTATTAATAATCTAGATTCAGGCCAAAAAATCAAGCGATTATCTATGATAAAAACACCTAATATGGTTAATTCTGCGACGGTATTAATAGAGATTATAACTATAAAGCAATGATTAAAGGAACGGATATTAGGGAGGTATACAGATGAGGTGGGATATAGAGGCTCTAAAACGAGAAAACCCCAGCATTTCTGCTAGGGTTTTGAATAGTGGTGGAAGGATGGGGATTTGAACCCCAGATACGCTATAAACGTATACTCGCTTTCCAGGCGAGCGCCTTAAGCCACTCAGCCATCCTTCCACAAATTGTGTGTTGAGCATGTCACTCAACGAGGCGCTACTTTATTGATTCTGCTTGCTTTGGTCAAGGGGCATTCTCAAAAAAAGTGCCTTTTTCGGTTTGTTCGATTACAAATTAACTCATTAGATCAAAAACAAACCAAATTTCATTCTTTCGCTGCACTTACGCTTGTTGCTTTTCTTAAGCTTGTTGATAGTAGCCAGGAACTCGAAACCATTTACGACACATATCGAGGAAGTAGCCGTAAAGTACGCCCATACCGCACGAGATAACTGCATTACTGGTGACAGCCGTAACGATCTGGTCGCCTGAAGCACCCACTGCCAACAAAATACCCGCATACACTGGAGACTGGAATAACACGTATGCCATCAAATCAGACAAGTTTTTCATCAATGAGCTTTCTGAAAGTTTTGCACCATTGCGTAAGAACCAATCACGAAAAACGCCATAAGGCCAAGCGATAGCAATGTTTACAGGAATAGATAACGTTCGAGAAGCAAGAGATTGCTCAAACGTCATACCAGAAATAAACACTTCTACGATCATGCCAGAAATAAAACAGAAAACGACCATAGCAAATGTATCCGCAGCTGCGTTTCGAATACAAAATGGACCACGAGACTTCATTGACGACAAACCTAAAATATATCACTGCTTAATTAGTGATTTAGTAACATATAAACAAGGCACATTTGCACCTCACCAGATAATGTCGCTATTAAATCACAAGATTAGTAGTCATACACTCCAAATTAAAAATCAAGTTGTAAATTAACAACCAAAAACCACTTTAAAAGCAGTCACTTTCACCAAAAAATCCAACCAAGGTCAAATATTGGACAGTTCGTCATTTACTAACCGTAATTAAACAACATTTAAGCCATAGGTAGATTTACAGTAATGATATTAATGACATCTTGTGTAGGTGGTGATCCTAAAGCAACCTGCTCTAACGCTTTATCGACTTGTTCAGTAAGTTCCGCGTTGTTCATAGCTTCAACGTGGACACGTAGGCTCTCTAGTGCAAATTGAATCAGTTCTAGGTTGTTGTCTTCTAGCGCCACATACAACGTCACTAACAGCTCTTCAGTGTTATCTTTGTTGCGAAGATCAGGTTTAGGCAGTGACTCGCTTTTACTTTTCGAATCGTGTGGTTTTACGTCTTGGCTTTCGAGCTCATCCGCTTTTACTTCATGGTATTGATAAAGCTTATTTGAATAGCGGAACAAGGCATCATCCAGTTCACGCTCGTCAATCGGCTTAGCAATAATATAATCCACACCTGCCCCCAACATACGCTCACGAGTCTCTTTAAAGACATCAGCCGTACAACCAAACACCAATACCGATGACACATCGCCTATCAAAGCACGAATAGCAGTGGTTGATTCAACGCCATCCATCACAGGCATATGGTTATCCATGAGCACCAAATCAAAGCGCTCAGCAACCACGGCTTGTATCGCAAGTTCACCGTTTTCGACGCTCTTACAGGTAAAGCCTTTACTGCTCATGAAGGCTTCAATGATCACCGTATTCGTTCGGTTGTCCTCGACGATCAGTACCTTTAAGCCAGAGTAGTCCAACTTCTTATGTGGCAAACTCTCGATTTCTCCTGGCTGACATGGCTGAATCTTCAAGCGAACATCAAAACTCGTGCCTATCCCTTCTTCACTGGTGACGGTAATACTGCCATCCATCAACTGGGCAATTTTCTTCACAATCGCGAGGCCAAGGCCAGTACCGCCAAAACGCCTTGTGGTCGAAGACTCCGCTTGTTCAAACGGTTTAAAAATACGCTTCTGAGCTTCTTTAGAAATACCAATTCCGGTATCACGAACTCGAATGCTCAGATAGGTGTCACTCCCCTCTACAACTTCTTTCAGGTACACCTCAACAAAGCCTCTGGAGGTGAACTTCACCGCGTTGTTCAATAGATTAAACAAAATTTGGCGAAGGCGAGCTTTATCTGAGAAGTACCAACGACCCGAAGTCACCTCAGAGTACACTTTGAATTGAAGCCCTTTCTCGGAAGACAATGTGTAGTAAACACTGTTAATACTGCCGATGATCGAATCAAGCGGGAAACGCGTTTCATCAAGATCCAACCTGCCCTGCTCGATCTTCGAGAAGTCTAAGATCTCGTTGAGTAGAGTCATCATATGATCGCCGGACTCATACAAGCTCTTAAGATGCTTCTCTTGTTCAGAATTTAGAGGCGTTTTTAATAGGATTTGAGCGGTACCCAATACCCCATTCATCGGAGTGCGAATTTCATGTGACAAGGTCGCAAGGAAAGCGGTTTTTGCATTGGTGGATGCCTGAGCTTTAACCTTTTCCGCTTCGAGATAAATGGTCTTTTCGTTGAAGGTTTTAATCAAATGGCCGATTTCGTCATCACTCGAGTAATCCACATCAATGATTTCGCCGGCTTTCGAACTATCAACCTGTGCTGCAATCCTTGTGATTGGACTAATCAAATAACGGTTCAATAAGTAATACCCCGCCATGACACAAAGTAGCAATAGCGGAACAATACCGCCTTCAATGCTCATCACCTGACGAAACACTTCGTCTTCTACTCGTGATTTGGAGTTCACCACATCCACTTGCCAGCCGAAATCACCAAATTGATTGCTACTGATGTAAATGCCTTCAACGAGATTAAAGTTATGCGAAACCAACACTTGGTTAAGCTTATCTCTGAGCGTAATGCCAAGGTTGTATTCTTCGGCGTGGTTCTTGATAAAACCAAGCAGCTCTTCGAGCGAGAGATCCACCGTGGCAACACCGGCAAAAGTACCGTCGTAATAATAAGGGGAAGACGCCGTAATCATTCGAACGTGTGTGTATGGATCGATATACACATCGCTCCAAGAGATCGTGCCTTGTTTTTGGTTGACGACAGAGGTGTACCAATACTCTTCTTGATAAGGGGCATTTTGGGGGTTGTTGTAAGAATATATCTGGTCGATTATTCCATCGTCGGCTTTATTAAAAAAGTAACTGTTGAGAAGCTTTTTAGAATCAAGCGTATAAGGTTCGGGCCAAATACCGGCACTGACAATCGTATCGTCGCTCGCCGCCAACATGGACTTAAAGAGCGGAATAACATCTTCACCGTTACGATGCGCTTGAGCAAACCCAACGAGACTGTCTACGAAGCCTCGAGAACTACTGAGTGGCTCTGTAATCAATGCGGATAACAGTTGCGTACGCAAGTCGAGGTTTTGTTGTAATTTGGCGCGCACAGGGGATTCTACGACGTAATACGTCACACTACCGACAATGGCAATAAACATCGCAAGGTATAATCCAAGCGCTACCATGCTTTTTTTCTTTAAAGACGACCGTATCTGCATAATTCTTTTATTGTTTTCTTTTCTGTTAAACCTAGTGTTTATCATCCATGACATCAAGCCTTTTTAGATTGAAGCTTGATTGGCACAAGTTCATTGGTACTATAAGCGCAAATATGTTCCCTTTACGGTACCTCACTTTGACTTTACAAGATATTCTTGCGCTTCCAGAGTTGGAAGGAAAGCTAATCACAGAACACAAAACAATGGGCTTTGTCACTGCAATGGCAGCGGCACCGAATGTGTTAACCCCGCATGAGTGGCTACCGTTCTTATGGGGTGGCGAAGAAGTCGCACCTTTTACGGATGGTGAACAGCTAGAAAGCTACATTGAAGTTATCATCGAGCTTTGGAATAAAACCCGCCCAGAACTGATTGAAGGGACTTGGGTTTGGCCTGAAGCTTGTCAATTAGACGACGAAGAAGTGGTGAACACTGCCGCTCGTGATTTTTGTGAAGGCTTGCTTCAAGGCTGGCAGATTGCTCGCGACGATTGGGAAACACTAATGCCTGAAGAGAGCGAAGATAACGCACTCGTTGGCGGTGTCCTGCTGTCACTGAGCATGCTTTACGATCCAGAAACGTCAATTGCTACGCTTGCAGAGCAAGGCATCGAAGGCCTAGAGCAGTTCGAAGAGATCTTTAACGCTGTTCCTGTGATGCTTTGCGGACTAACGCAGCATGGCATTGCACTGGCTGAAGCTCAATAACAGTTAGCTTTATACAAGCCAAAAGGCCTCATTATGAGGCCTTTTTTAGTTTTCAGACGAAATAAAATAGTCGCTTTAGAAGCCTTTCCAATCGAAGTCATCAATTCGCTCATCAGCAATATAAAACAGCTTAGTGCCACTGCTGACCACTTGATCTAACTCTGGGTTGAGTTCAATACCGCTCCCCGTATCAATGGCGATCAGAGTTGCTTGATACTTCTCTTTAAACACTGAGAAAATAGGCGCGACGGTGACAGACTCAGCGTCTTCAGGGAAATACGTTGAATACTGTGTCATGCCTCTTGTTGAGCTCAATAATTCTTGGTGAAGCGCACTGGAACCTGGGTCTACCGCAGCCTTTGCTAGCATCTCAGCACCCACAGCCGGAATACATTCAGAGTTTGGACAATGTTTGTGTAGCAGGTCGCTCAGCGCTTCATCTTTAAAGTAAACAAGAAGGTGCGCTTTAGGGTTTCGGTTGGCACAGTAAAGCGCCGCAGATAACGTAATGTCGTCTTCTGGGTTATCAATCAGGATGCAACTTGCAGACTCAATGCCCGTTTTCTCCATCTCTTTGCCATCGGTGTAGCTGTTTACTTTGACGAAATTGATTTCACCGGGTAACGGGTTCTCGATATCTGAACGCGTACATAGCACGATTGGTCGTTTACCCGTTTCTTCGTGTTGTAGCATGCGGATGAGATGAATGGTTCTTTGCTCATTCCACCCCAACATCAAAATGTGGTTGTCCACTCTAACTCTCCTTTTTCCTAGCAAGCCCGCTCGCCAATATTCAACACCTTCTGTCGCTACCTTACCTAGCAAGGCCGCGAAAAGACTCAGTCCACCCGGAATCACAAACAATATAACGATCCATTGCCCTGCTTCTGTTGTGGGCGATAAATCACCGTAGCCAACCGTAGACGCAGTCACGACTAGGTAGTAAGCGAACGTGGTAAACGAGCTGGTTAGCGCTGTTTCACCCGCTAAATACAAACTCGACCACGACAGAAATACGTAGCCTAAGAAGGTGAACAGTAAGTTTTTTCCATTCAAAACAAAGATATTTGCTTTGACCCAACGTTTGAGTTGTAACCAGATTATCATTCGAGCCTCAAATCCTTCGATCTTACTTACATGCTAGAAAAAATACCTGATATCAACAAGATGTATCATCAGAAAAAGATACATGACCACAAGATTGATACTAGCGAGCTATCTTTAGACACAAAAAAACCAGCACTATTGGCTGGTTTTTCGTTGGTTAGATAAAAGAACGGCTTACGCGTTACCTTTTACCTGCACATTTAACTGCTCAGCAAAATCTAGCATGCGGTTCAGTGGGATAAGAGACTTCACACGCAGTTCGTCAGAAACGAAGATCTCGTGTTGCTCACCACCGTTCTCAAGCGCATTTTCAATCGCTTCAAGGCCATTCATCGCCATCCAAGGACAGTGTGCACAGCTGCGACAAGTTGCACCAGCACCCGCTGTTGGCGCTTCAATCAGTTCTTTTTCAGGAACCAATTGCTGCATCTTGAAGAAGATGCCTTTGTCTGTCGCCACGATCATCTGTGGGTGAGGAAGCTCTTTCGCCTTCTTAATAAGCTGGCTTGTTGAACCTACAGCATCCGCCAGTTCAACCACACTTGCTGGTGATTCTGGGTGAACCAAAATAGCCGCTTCTGGGTATACCGATTTCATTTTCTTCAAAGCATCAGCTGAGAACTCATCATGAACGATACACTCACCTTGCCAAAGCAGCATGTCGGCGCCAGTTTGATTTGCGATATAAGAACCTAGGTGACGGTCTGGGCCCCAAATAATGGGTTTGCCTTCGGCGTCTAGGCTTTCAACGATTTCTAAAGCGATACTCGACGTAACCACCCAGTCTGCACGAGCTTTAACAGCCGCAGAGGTGTTCGCGTATACAACCACGGTATGGTCAGGATGAGCATCACAAAATTCTGTAAATTTATCAGCAGGACAGCCAAGGTCAAGTGAACATTCCGCTTCCAGCGTTGGCATTAATATGCGCTTCTCGGGAGTCAGAATCTTTGCAGACTCACCCATGAAACGAACACCAGCGATGATCAGCGTACTTGCTGAATGACGGTTACCAAACTTGGCCATTTCCAATGAATCGCCAACAAAACCACCAGTATCTTCAGCCAGAGCCTGAATTTCAGGGTCTGTGTAGTAGTGTGCAATTAGAACTGCATCTTTTTCTTGAAGTAGTGTTTTGATATTCGCGATGTGTGCCTGTTTCTGAGCATCACTCAAAGGAACTGGCTTAGGCGGAAACGGGTAAACTGTATCAATTTTATCTAGTATATGACTCATTGCTCTTGCTCTACGCAACTTCTTCCGAGAATCCGAGTATTCTACACAGGACAGCGATTGGGATCAAAAAGGATTGGTTGCAAACGGCTACTCGCTAATACTCAAAAAGCATAAACAAGTCTTTATGTAACTATTACGAAGGGAGTAACTGGTTACCTAACAGCAGTAAGCCAGTATTTATCGAAATACTGCGGATATAAAAAAAGAGGTACCTAAGCACCTCTATTTTTGATTTATAAGTGAGTCTTAGCCACTTTTGCCGAGGCACTGTTTGGATACTCGGTCACGACTTGTTGGTAATATTTTTTAGCTTGCGTCGCATTGTTGTTACGCGTTGCTATATCACCAAGCTTAACCAGAGCATCTGCTCGCTTATTTGAGTCTTTGTAAGATACAACAGCGGCAAAACTTTTCACGGCTTCTTTATCTTGCTTCTTAGCAAAATAAAGCTGACCTAACCAGTAATGAGAATTAGGCGTGAAGGTAGAATCTGGGAAGTCTTTTTGAAACTTTTGGAATGCAGCGATAGCACCCGTGTAGTCTCGTTGCTTTAGAATCATATCTACAGCATTTTGATAAGCAGTTTGCTCATCCACATCAGTACTGAACGTACCAGAAGCGTCTTTAGAGCCTTCGCTCGCCGCCACTGCTACCGTTGCTGTTCCTGCTGCTTTCACCTCGCCTCTTACGCGATCCAGTTCAATGAACAGTTCACGCTGACGCTCTAGCATTTGCTTCATATCGTAGCTGTTTCGTTCCAGCTCACCACGAAGTTCACTGATCTCCAGTGCCATGTCGTCGATTTGCTGTTGCATTTGAAGCTGAACGAGATTGCGATTTTGAAGCAGGCGCTCTAAACGCTCAATATCTGATTCGTTAGATGCTGATCGAGAGGAAGATGATGAATTGGTTGCGGTGCTATTGAGATCGGATACTGGAGCTGGTGCAGCGAACGCGGTGTTCGCTGCACTTGCCAGTAACGAAAGCAAAATGACTCGCTTTGTGTTACTGAACATGAGGCAATTCCTCAATTATATAGTCTACTAAAATTAGTAAACTAGTACTGCGCGACGGTTTTTAGCGTACACATCTTCAGATTGACCTAGAAGAAGTGGCTTCTCTTCACCGTAGCTTACGATAGAGATTTGGTCAGCTTGAACACCTAGAGCTTGTAGGTATTTCGCTACAGCTTGTGCACGACGCTCGCCAAGTGCGATGTTGTACTCAGGAGTACCGCGCTCATCAGCGTGACCTTCGATAGTAACGTTCATGTCAACGTTCTTAACTAGGTATGCTGCGTGAGCTGCTAGCATTTCTTCGTAATCGCCAGCGATAGTAGAGTTATCGAATGCGAAGTAGATTGTTTGAGTTTCACGTAGCGCTTGCTCTTTAAGCTCTTGCTCAGACAGTTGACCGTTAGCGTCAATTGGCGTTACAACAGTTGTGTCTACATTGCCTTCTGAACCTGAAGTTGTTTGGTTGCTTTCAGTACCAGATGTTGCAGATGTTGCTTCATCAGTTGAGCTACATGCCGTTACTGCCATCACTGGTAGTGCAATCATCAAGCCTTTAAGAACTTTGTTAAGTTGCATCTTTTTTTCCTTACGTTATCAAACTTAGTTTCTACAGCGACTAAGAGTGCTATAGATAGTTAAATGCCACAATAGTTAACACTATCAATAGCTAAAAGAATATGTAATTTTCCCTAGAGGAACGGTGACCATGCAGGCGCTCTTACGCGTCCGTTAGTTGCCGGTAATCTAGCTTTAAAACGTCCATCGATAGAAACCATCGATAGTACATTTGTTTTGTTGTAAATAGAGCTATAGATAACCATACCTCCATTCGGTGCAATACTTGGAGACTCATCTAACAATGTTTTTGTTAGTACCTGAACCGCACCGGTTTCCAAATCTTGCTTAGCCAAGTTAAAACCTGAGTTGCTGCGATTCACCATGATCATGAATCGACCATCAGGAGTGATCTGGCCACCTAAGTTTTGGCTACCTTGCCAAGTAATACGAGAAGTCGAATTATTGGACAAATTTACATTATAAATCTGTGGTTTACCACCACGATCCGATGTGAAAATAAGAGACTTGCCATCTGGGTGCCAGAATGGTTCAGTATTATTCGAACGGCCGCGGGTAATTTGAGTCAGCTTACGGCTAGCAAGGTCAAGTGTGTACACCTGAAGGCTGCCCGTTTTCGACAATACCAATGCCAATGTTTTACCATCTGGCGAGAATCTTGGCGCACCATTGTGACGAGGGTATGACGTCACTTTCTCACGTTCACCCGTGTAAATATTCATGATGAATATTTCAGCTTGGCCATTCTGGAAGCTCACATAAGCTAGCTTTTTGCCGTCTGGTGACCATGCTGGAGACATGAGAGGCTGCTTAGAACGAAGTACTAAACGCTCGTTAAAGCCATCGTAGTCAGCAACACGAAGTTGATACGGGTACTTGTCTTTATCGTTCACTACCACGTAAGAGATACGAGTTAAGAACGCGCCTTTCTCACCAGTTAGCTCTTCATACACTAGGTCTGAGATACGGTGTGCGTACTCTCTCAAGCGATTACCAGGAACCGTAGCCTTCTTATTGAATAGAACGTGATCTTTAGAAAGCACTAATTGGCCTTCATCACTCAGCGCACGACTTTGTCCTTTGGTCAGTTGACCACGAACAATGTCGATCAATTGGTAATTCACCACATACTGCCCTTCGGCATTTTTAGTGATACTACCGGTAAGCAATGAGTCAACACCTAGGTTAGTCCAAGCATCAAAGTTAACCTCAGTTTCGCTGTAAGGCGTTTGAGGCATTTTGCTTGTCGCAACTGGGCTGAATTTACCACTGCGCTGTAAGTCAGAAGCGATAACCGCTGATACATCGTGTGGCAATGGCTCTGAGCCTTCCCAACGGAAAGGTACAATAGCGATAGGTCTTGCAGAGTTAATACCGTCTGTAATAACCAGCTCCAGCGCTGCATGTGCAAACTGGCTGCTTGTAGCTATTAAGAAAACAAAACTCAGTAATAGTTTCTTTAACACAAGTTCGTCCTTTTACTCTGGTGATACAGTTAAGTTAATGTCTTTCAGTGAGTTCACAATGTCTGGGTCTTTAGGCAACGGGTAAGATTGTACTTGTGCCACCGCACGCTTGGTTGCTGCACATAAACGGCTATCGCCATCTAAGATACTCAAACTACCCAATATCGCGTTAGAGCCCGTTGGAATCAGCTTAAGGTTCACTCGACATGAGCGTCCTCGATAGCTGTCTTCTAACAACAGGTTCTGTTGAATCAGTTGGGTATAGATAGCCCCGTAACGTTGCGCTTCATCAGTGATAAATTGTTGTCTTGCTGAAGAGTTTTGAGTCGCTTCCGTTTCAAGCCCAGCAAAGATATCGTTCAATGCGGCTTCTTGTTGTTTACGCTCTTTTTCTGCTTTTGCTGCAGCTTCTTTTGCCTTACGGGCTTTCTCTGCTGCGGCTGCCGCTTCTTTCTCTTTCGCTATGCGTTGCTTTTCCGCGAGTTCAGCGGCTTCTTTCTCTTTACGAGCTTTGTCTGCTGCCTCTTTCGCTGCTTTTTCTTTTGCCACGCGTTCTTGTTCAGCTTTTGCGATTGCCGCTTCTTTGGCTTTACGCTCGTTCTCGGCTTTCACTAACGCAGCTTCTTTTAGCTTACGGTCAGCTTCGGCTTTAGCGGCTTTCTTTTGCTCTTGCTGTAAACGCGCTTCTTCAGCTTTGCGTTGTTTCTCTTTCTCAACTCGACGCTTTTCAGCTTCACGAGTTGCTTTAGCTTCTTTCGCTTGCTGTTCTTTTAGCTTGCGAATATTTTCTTCTTCAGCTTTACGATTCTTTTCAAGTCGTTCGCTTTCACGTCTTAGTTTGTCAAGACGCTCTTGCTCTTTCTTGCTTGCCGCTTCTCTTTGTTGACGAATCTGTTGAGCTTGCTGGCGAACCAACTGAGGATCAATCACCACTGCTTGAACCATCTGCCCTGTAGGCTTTGGCTCTGACATCGTGAAATCCGCCCCCCAAATGAGCGCAACGAATAAAATGACGTGCAGCCCAAGAGAAATAAGAAGCGGTGATCTGAAATTATTGGATTTTTTATTATTCGCTTTCATGAATGCTACGGAGCTATTCCCTTATATCCGTTAAAAGGCCAACCTTTGGCACACCTGCACGGCTTAATTCATCAAGTAATAAAACCACTTCAGCGTATGGCGTTGCGGCATCACCACCAACCGCCACTGGAGAGTTTGGCTTCAGAGACAACTCGGCTTTCACACGGACGATAATATCTTCCATTGATAAGCCACGCTGTACTTCTTCGTCATTAACGCTCAAGCCAAGTTCACCGTCTTTGTTCACTTCAACGATGATGAAACTTGCATTGTCGTCACCCAGTAGGTCTTGTGCCGATTTAGCCGTTGAAGCCTGAGGCAATTCAACGTCAACGCCTTGAGTAACAAACGGCGAAGTCACCATAAAAATGATCAGCAAAACAAGCATAACGTCGATGTAAGGTACAACGTTAATCTCTGCTGTCATTTTGCGTTTTTTAGGTTGGTATCCAGCCATCTATTATTCCCTGCCAGCCATCGCTTGACGGTGAAGAATACTGTGAAACTCTTCAGAGAAAGTCGCGTAGTTGTGTTCTAGCTTGCCTACTCGGCTGCTGAAGCGGTTGTACGCCATTACCGCTGGAATCGCAGCGAATAGACCCATTGCTGTTGCGATCAGTGCTTCTGCAATACCAGGGGCAACCATTGCGAGCGTCGCTTGCTTCACTTCACCTAGTGCGATGAATGAGTGCATGATGCCCCAAACCGTACCAAATAGGCCGATGTATGGGCTGATAGAGCCAACAGTCGCCAAGAAAGGTAAGTTAGTTTCTAGTTCATCGACTTCACGAGCAACGGCAACGCGCATCGCACGGCCAGTGCCTTCCATAATGAAGTCAGGTGATGTTGCATTCGATTTACGAAGGCGAGCGAACTCAGTAAAGCCTGCGTAGAAAATTTCTTCAGTACCAGAAAGCTCGTCTTTGCGTTTGTTGCTCTCTTGGTACAGTTTTGCAAGATCAACGCCTGACCAAAATTTGTCTTCAAACACTTCTGTTTGTTTAGAAGCTTGAGATAACACTTTACTTCTTTTTATGATCATCGCCCAAGAAACAACAGACATGCCCATAAGAGTCAGCATGACCATCTTAACGAGTAAACTAGCCTCTAAAATTAGGCCTAAGATTGAGATTTCAGCAGTCACTATTCGTTAACTCCGTGAGAATAAATGTTGGCATTGCTTTGGGTTTCATTTTTTGATTATCGATACATGCTACCTTAACCATTGCTTTACACAATGCCTTGCCATCAGGATTTACGATCTCTTGACAGAAGACCAAGGTAGCTCGCTTCAACTCGTAAATATTTGTAATGACTTGTAAAGAATCATCAAGACGCGCGCCTTGAATAAAATCAATGTCCATATGTCGGACTACAAAACCGATGTTTTGTTCTAACAATACTTGCTGAGAAACGCCAATTGAGCGCAACATCTCAGTTCGAGCGCGTTCGAAAAACTTAAGATAGTTTGAATGGTATACAACGCCACCCGCATCGGTGTCTTCGTAATACACAGTCACTGGCCACGTAAATAGCTTAGATAATCCCTGCAATTTGCTACCACAATCCAAAACGATAAAGATCTCACTATAACCTAACTCCTTATCATTAATAGTATATCGCTGTGAATTTTTTGATTTAAGAGACGAAAAAAAAGGCCATCTGTATAAGATGACCTCTTTTTGGCTAAAAACCCAACAAGTATAAAGGCTCACGTTGTTATGAACCTAAATCCTTTGCCTTTTATAGAAGGCGCAGCACCGTTAGGTAGAGCAAAATTGTGAGTGAAACATATGGGCTAAACAGTAGCTGCCACATCCAAGCTCTTGGCTTAAATCCGATACCGTAAACCATGCTTGAGCATACTGCCCAAATAAACATTGGTCCGATGATCGCGTTAAAGCCACCGATGCTTGTCGCATACGCTTCAGGATCCCACATCACTAAACCCACATGCATGAAACCCAATACTAGGGCTAAGGCTCTAAGCAGAGTCTTATCCATTGGTTGATGCAGCTTAGCGATTTGCTCTGCGAGATTACTCACTGTCTTTGTCCATCATTTCTGAATGCTCTAGCCATAGAGCATTGATGATGCCGAATGCACATGCTAGAAGTACACCCAAAATCCATGCGAAATACCACATAAAATTTCTCCTAAGTTATTTAACTTCTAGCTTAGTAAGCTGAAACGTCGTTATCTTCGATGTGTTTCTTATCTAGACGACCGAACATTTTGTAGTATGTCCAAGTTGTGTAGCCAAGAATCACAGGAACCATTACCGCCGCAACGACAGTCATAAGACCAAGCGTTAGCTCACTCGCTGTTGAATCCCACATAGTCAAGCTTTGGTTAGGGTTCAGGCTTGATGGCATTACGAATGGGAACATTGCAAAACCAGCCGTTAGAATAACACCAGCGTTCGATAGGCTTGAGAACAAGAATGCGAAACCACCACGCTCAAAGCGAGATGCAATCACAGCAAGCAGTGGCATTGCTACACCAAGGATCGGCGCAACCCACATTGCTGGATAAGTTTCGAAGTTTGTCATCCAAGCACCCACTTGAAGTGATACTTCTTTGTTTAGTGGGTTTGAGTCAGCAAACGTATCGATAGTGCTCGTAATTACATAGCCTTCGATAGATTGAACCCAGAAACCACCAATAACGAATAGAGCAATAGCAATTAGGCCAGTGATCTGAGCAACGTTACGAGCACGAGCGTGCAGCGCTTCTGTTGTCTTCATTTGAAGCCATGTTGCACCTTGCATCACGAACAACATCAGAGCCAACACACCACAAAGCAATGCAAATGGGTTAAGCAGAGCGAAGAACGTACCATGGTACTTAGACATCATAAATTCGTTCAGTTCAAATGGAACACCTTGTAGTAGGTTACCAAATGCCACACCGAAAATGATTGGTGGTACTGCGCCACTAAAGCAAAGTGCGTAGTCCCAAGTTTTGCGCCATTTTGGATCTTCGATCTTAGAGCGGTAGTCAAGAGCAAGTGGACGTAACCAAAGTGCAGCTAGCGTTACGTACATTGCGAAGTAAAAACCAGAGAAAGACGTCGCGTAAACCAGTGGCCATGCAGCAAACAATGCACCACCCGCAGTGATAAGCCAAACTTGGTTACCATCCCAGTGAGGGGCAATCGTGTTTAGCATAATACGACGTTCAGTGTCGCTCTTACCGATAACAGGTGACAGAGCGGCAACACCCATATCAAAGCCATCAGTTACGGCGAAACCAACCAGTAGAACACCGATCAATACCCACCAAATAAGTCGTAAGCTTTCGTAATCAAACATAATATTCCCTCACTTATACTTCAACTGAACGGCTAACTTTGTCTTCAACAGAGTTATCGTTTTGTTCGAAGTGGTAACGGCCTGTCTTCAAGCTACTTGGACCTTTACGTGCGAATTTCAGCATTAGGTAAACTTCAGCAATCAAGAACACTGTGTAAAGTGCCAGGATAGCGAATAGAGAAGTCCAAAGCTGTTCAATAGTCAGTGCTGATGCAGCAACGTTAACCGGTAGGATTTCACCAACCGCCCATGGTTGACGACCAAACTCAGCAACGAACCAACCTGCTTCAATCGCAATCCAAGGAAGTGGGATTGAGAATAGCGCAGCTTTAAGTACCCATGGTTTCTGTTCGATTTTCTGACGACACGTTTGAACAAACGCAGCACCGAATACAAACAGCATGATGAAGCCACAAGCAACCATCAGACGGAATGACCAGAATAGAGGCCAAACTGTTGGGATAGAATCATCCGCAGCCATTTGGATTTGGTCTTCAGTTGCATCAACAACGTCGTCTGTGTAGCGCTTAAGAAGCAAGCCGTAACCTAGGTCACCTTTCACTTCGTCGAACGCAGCCATGTTTTCTTCAGACTTATCGCCTGCACGTAGCTTTTCAAGCAGCTCGTACGCGTACATACCAGTACGGATACGATCAACGTGGTCATCACGTAGGTCACGTAGGCCCGTTACTTCAGTATCAAGCGAACGCGTTGCGATGATACCCATTACGTAAGGAATTTTAATTGCGTAGTCAGTATTCATTGTCTCTTGGTTCGGAATACCAAAAACAGTAAATGCTGCTGGTGCTTCTTCAGTGTGCCATTCCGCTTCTACAGCAGCGAGCTTCACTTTTTGAACTTCACCAAGCTCGTAACCAGATTCATCACCTAGTACGATTACTGACAAGATCGCCGCCATACCGAAAGACGCTGCAATCGCGAAAGAACGACGAGCAAAGGCAAGATCACGACCTTTAAGAATGTAGTATGAGCTGATACCAAGGATGAACATTGCACCCGTTGTGTAACCAGACGCTACTGTGTGTACGAATTTAACTTGTGCTACTGGGTTTAGTACAACTTCAGCGAAGCTCACCATTTCCATACGCATAGTTTCAAAGTTAAATTCCGCACCCACTGGGTTTTGCATCCAGCCGTTTGCTACCAAGATCCAAAGCGCAGAGAAGTTAGAGCCAAGTGCTACTAACCAAGTTACCGCTAAGTGCTGACGCTTTGACAGTCTGTCCCAACCGAAGAAGAATAGGCCAACAAAAGTAGACTCTAGGAAGAATGCAACAAGCGCTTCGATAGCTAGCGGAGCACCAAAAATGTCGCCAACATAGTGAGAATAGTAAGACCAGTTAGTACCAAACTGGAACTCCATGGTTAAGCCTGTCGCTACACCAAGAGCAAAGTTAATACCAAACAATTTACCCCAGAACTTGGTCATGTCCTTGTAAATTTGCTTGCCAGTCATTACATAAACTGACTCCATAATGGCAAGTAGAAATGCCATACCTAAAGTCAGTGGAACAAATAGGAAGTGATACATCGCTGTAAATGCAAACTGCAATCGCGACAGATCAACAACATCAATCATGGTAACTCCTTTGTGTCGGCTGAATGACACTTGTGTGATTATTCACCGCAAAAATCCATGTTAAAACAGTTTATGTAATTGTTATTACAAGTTGAAATTTGTAGCAAAAACGTACCGTTATAGTTAGACTATTGTTAAGCATGAGCTAATATAGCTGGCGCTAATATTACTGGTAAAATCAGTATGTTTCAAAAGGTTTATGGGAGAACCCTGCGTTGATTTGTATCAAATTTATTCGAGCAAATTAGAGTTATTTTTGTACAATTATGATTAAAATCACACCAATTATGCTTGTCTTAATAACAGCGCATGATATCTGTGACAAATGCTCAGCACCGCCTCAACATCCGAATTACAACTACCTATAAAGTATTAACAAAAAATATGACAACTTATTTCATTTCCTGTTATCTAAATCAAACCTGAAATCAAAGTTTCCATTTTTGAAGCTCCCTTTTCGATCTTTTTATCGACTCGCTCAAAGAGTTGTTATTCAGTAAAAAGCAAAAAAAACCAGCGCTTATGCAACTGGGATCTTTAAAAATGAATAATTTAACGATTGGAGGGTTTATCTATTCCAAAGTGTAAATACGCTCTGTCGGTCGCGATTCGACCTCTTGGCGTCCTTTGTAGGTAACCTTGTTGAATCAAGTAAGGTTCTAACACATCTTCAATAGTGTCTCTCTCTTCACCAATCGCGGCAGCCATGTTGTCGATACCTACCGGACCACCACCAAACTTCTCCATAATCGCCAGCAGAAGCTTTCTATCCATGTAGTCGAAACCTTTAGCATCGACATCCAACATGTTTAGCGCTTTGTCAGCAACCTCCGGACAAATATGCCCGTCGCCTTTTACTTCCGCATAATCACGAACACGGCGCAGTAGACGGTTAGCAATACGTGGCGTACCACGAGCTCGGCGAGCAACTTCTAGCGCCCCTTCGGACTCCATAGAAAGACCAAGGCAATCTGCACTGCGCTGAACGATGTTTTGTAGATCTTCAACCTTGTAGTACTCAAGACGCTGAGTAATACCAAAACGGTCACGTAACGGCGATGTCAGTGAGCCAGCACGAGTGGTTGCGCCAATCAAAGTAAAAGGAGGAAGGTCAATCTTGATAGAGCGTGCCGCTGGGCCTTCACCAATCATGATATCTAATTGGTAGTCTTCCATTGCAGGGTACAACACCTCTTCAACCACAGGGCTTAAACGGTGAATCTCATCAATGAACAGGACATCATTTTCTTCGAGATTGGTCAGTAACGCCGCTAGGTCGCCTGCTTTTTCTAGAACAGGGCCTGAAGTCGTACGAATGTTGACATCCATCTCATTGGCAACAATGTTCGCCAACGTGGTTTTACCCAAGCCTGGAGGGCCAAATATCAACAGATGGTCGAGCGCCTCGTTACGCAGTTGTGCCGCTTTGATGAAAATCTCCATCTGGCCACGAACGTGATCCTGACCTTGATAGTCAGCCAGTGCTTTAGGGCGTATTGCACGATCAATGACATCTTCATCTTTGAATACTGGGTTATCCGGTGCAATAAGGCGATCGGCTTCAATCATAAATTCTGCTATTCCTAACTATGCTCTTGTTGACTCTGCGCTTCTTGACTCTGTGTAAAGGCAAAGTGAATGAGTCTATTTTGTCGAACAAGTATATTGGGTATTAAACCATCGATTTCAGAGCTTCGCGAATCAACTGTTCGCTGGTCATGCCATCTTTAGCCACTTGAGAAACCACCTTGGAAGCTTGAGTCGGCTTGTAGCCTAATGCAAGTAGCGCACTTACCGCTTCTTCTTCCGCGTCGTGAACGGTTGGCATAGAATCAATCGGAGCTGCATCTGTCGCTGGAGTAAACAAGTCACCCGCGCCCCACCCTTTCAGGCGGTCTTTCATTTCAACAACCAGACGTTCAGCGGTTTTCTTACCCACACCCGGAAGTTTAACCAGCGTCGAGATGTCTTCACGTTCAACACTTTGAACAAACTGGCTAGCCGTCATGCCTGAAAGAATGCCAAGGCCTAGCTTAGGGCCCACACCGTTCGCTTTGATCACTTCACGGAACAGCGCACGCTCTTTAACCGTGTTAAAACCATAAAGTAGCTGCGCATCTTCACGTACAACAAAGTGCGTGTAGATGATTGCCTCTTCGCCCACGTTTGGTAATTCGTAAAAACAGCTCATTGGCATTTGAACTTCATAGCCAACGCCACTCACTTCGATTAGTAATTCTGGTGGCTGTTTTTCTATTAATGTACCGCGTAGACGTCCGATCACAATTCACTCTCTTGATGGAATATAATTTGAGGGACAGAATATAAAAGAACTGGATGCTTATCCAGTTCTTTGTGTTTATTAGGATGATTTATTTAAGCTTGCTTAGCTTAAGAAACCGAATGATTCTGTCTTCAGAAACGCCATAGCCTATGGTTATCGGTAACGCCCTTTTCTTGCGCCTGTCGCTTTACCAGCAAGAGCTAACAAGGTTTTATTGGTGTTGGCGTGAGTGATCGCTACGCCTAGAGCATCGGCAGCATCGGCCTGTGGTTTAGCGGGTAACTTAAGCATGTTCATCACCATGTTCTGAACCATAGACTTGTCCGCACCACCATTACCCGTCACCGCTTGCTTAATTAAACGAGCCGCGTATTCATGAACAGGCAAATCCGCATTTACAGCCGCTACGATCGCGCTGCCCCTAGCTTGCCCAAGCTTAAGCGCTGAGTCTGCATTCTTCGCCATGAAGACCTGTTCTATCGCAAACACATCCGGTTGAAACTGAGTGATGATTTCGCTCACACCGGCGTAGATTTGTTTGAGTCGGCCCGGCAGGTCTTTTTCAGAGGTGCGAATACAACCGCTACCTAAGTAATATAGATGGCGACCATTTTGACGAATCACGCCATAGCCGGTAATACGCGAGCCAGGGTCAATTCCTAAGATAATAGACATAACTTCAATACTGATTATTTATACATGCTTTATGAGCTTAGTATATCGAACGCAAAAAAAAATGCCCGTCAAATTAACGGGCATTCTCTAATTTACTGGCAAGTCTTGGCTAATTAATTGAGAGCTCTCTATCAACTAGGATCTCTTCATCAACAAGAAAAGATAACAGGCTTACGCTTGCTCTTTTTTCTCTGCCAATTTAACTGCGATTGCTAGCTCTTCCAGTGATGCTGGGTTCGCTAGGCTTGGCGCGTCTGTCAGTAGACATGCTGCAGCTGTTGTTTTCGGAAATGCGATAACGTCACGGATGTTCTCAGTACCACAAAGCAGCATTGCTAGACGGTCAAGACCGAATGCTAGACCAGCGTGCGGTGGCGTGCCGTACTTAAGCGCTTCAAGTAGGAAGCCGAACTTCTCTTGTTGCTCTTGTGCTTCGATACCTAGGATACCAAATACCGCTGTTTGCATTTCTGCGTTGTGGATACGTACAGAACCGCCGCCTACTTCGTAGCCGTTGATTACCATGTCGTATGCATCAGAATTTGCTGCTGCTGGGTTCGCTTTTAGCTCTTCCGCGTTCACACCTAGTGGTGATGTGAATGGGTGGTGCATTGCGTGTAGGTTACCTTCGCCGTCTTCTTCGAACATTGGGAAGTCAACAACCCACAGTGGAGCCCATGCAGATGTGTCTGTTAGCTCTAGATCCGTACCTAGTTTAAGACGAAGTGCGCCCATTGCTTCAGCAACGATGCCCGCTTTGTCTGCGCCGAACAGAATGATATCGCCAGATTCAGCTTGAGTACGATCTAGAATACCGTTGATTACGTCTTCGCTTAGGAATTTAGCAACTGGAGATTGAATACCTTCCATGCCTGCAGCACGGTCGTTAACCTTCATCCAAGCTAGGCCTTTCGCGCCGTAGATGTTTACGTGTTCAGCGTAGCCGTCGATTTGCTTACGAGTTAGCTTAGCACCACCTGGAACACGGATAACTGCTACGCGACCTTTTTCGTCGTTAGCTGGGCCAGAGAATACCTTGAATTCAACATCTTTAACCAAGTCAGCAACGTCCACTAGCTCTAGTGGGTTACGTAGATCTGGCTTATCAGAACCGAAACGACGAATCGCTTCAGAGAAAGGCATTACTGGGAATTGACCTAGTTCAACATCTAGAAGTTCTTTCCACATATCGTGAACAAGCTTCTCAGTCACGTTACGTACTTCTTGAGAAGTCATGAAAGATGTTTCGATATCGATTTGAGTAAATTCAGGCTGACGGTCAGCACGTAAATCTTCATCACGGAAACATTTAACGATTTGGTAGTAACGGTCAAAACCAGACATCATCAGCAGTTGCTTGAAAAGCTGAGGAGATTGAGGAAGTGCGTAGAAGCTACCTTTGTGAACACGGCTTGGAACTAGGTAGTCACGAGCACCTTCTGGTGTCGCTTTCGTTAGTACTGGCGTTTCGATGTCTAGGAATAAGTTCTCATCTAGGAAACGACGAACGAAGCTAGAAGCACGTGCACGAAGCTTAATACGGTCGCTCATTTCTGGACGACGAAGATCGATGTAACGGTACTTAAGACGCTGCTCTTCAGAGTTCGTTTGGTTGAAGTCTAGTGGAAGCGCTTCTGAACGGTTAATGATCTCTAGACCCGTCGCGTAAAGTTCTACTTCACCAGTAGCCATGTCTTTATTTACTTGGCTGTCCGGACGAACTCGTACTTCACCAGTAAACTTGATACAGAATTCATTACGCAGTTGGTTAGCGATCGGGAAGATATCTTTCATATCTGGATCGACAACAACCTGAACGATGCCTTCACGATCACGCATATCAATAAAGATAAGACCGCCTAAATCACGGCGACGGTTTACCCAGCCGCACAATTCTACAGTTTGTCCCGCCAGGGACTTGTTCAGGTTACCACAGTAATGGGTACGCATAATGAATTTCCCAATCTCTTAATTATTTACTAATTTCCAAGCTGTCAGTGGTCATTCCACACAACAGAGCAAAGGAACATTTATACGCGGAAACTCGCTTAAAATCGACCTTCCACATTCGAATTTATTGTGTTTTATCTGGCTTTGCTGCTTTTTAGCCCATCAAGTGCGCAAAGATTCATCAAAACCGAAAAAATTGCGATAATTATATCTCGAAAGTACCTTAATCAGCAAAACTCTCGTAAAGTAGATTTTCGTTTCAACCCAAAAACTTTTTGTAATGACTGATGGCGTGATGGATAACGGTGTAATAGATGGATAATCGTGTAATAACAACAGAAACTTTACCTCTAAGACTTGGATTAACTATGTGGTCTCATTCTGAGTGGCAAAGTCAGTTCTACGGTAAAGGCACCAAGCCTGCCGAACGCTTGGAAAAATACACCCAAGTTTTCCATACCGTTGAGGGCAACACCACCTTTTACGCTACGCCAAGTATGTCTACCGTTCACAATTGGAAAGCCGCCAGTCACGATGATTTCAAGTTCACCTTCAAATTGCCCAAATTCATCACCCACCAGCAACAACTGAGACACTGCCAAGCCGAACTCAAAGAGTTCTTGATGACGATGTCGCCACTGCATGACCGTATTGGTCAATGGACGATTCAGCTGCCGCACAGTTTTGAGCCCAGCATGCTGCCTGCCCTACAAAAGTTTTGCACCTTATTCCCAAAAGATATGCAGCTTGGCGTCGAAGTTCGACACTTAGGTTTCTTTGATAAGGGCGATGCGGAAAAACGCTTCAACCAATGGCTGGTTGAGGAAGGCATCAATCGCATCATTATGGACAGCCGCCCCGTTTTCTCTGCGCCACCCACCACAGAAGCGGTGATCGATGCGCATCAGAAAAAACCGCGTGTTCCTGTTCATGCAATTGCTACCGCCAATAACCCGATGATTCGATTTATTGGTCACCCAGACCAAGAACCTAATATTGAGTTTTTTAAGCCTTGGTTTGCCAAAATCCCAAACTGGCTTAATGAAGGCAAGCAGCCCTATTTAATGATCCACACCCCAGACAATAACCACGCACCTGAACTTGCGATTGCTATTTATAAGAGGCTACAAAAGCAAGTCTCTGAAAATACATCATTATTACTGCCCGAACTGGCTCAGTTTCCAGCTCAAAAAGGCAATCACCAAATCTCGATGTTTTAACCTCTCACTTGTAAGTAGCTTCGAACCTTGAGCTAAATCTCAGTTTTCGTGACAGTGGCGTTTTTTTTACGTAAAATACGCCCCCTTTTATTTGGTACGAATTTTGTGCCAATTACGCTGACTGTCGAGAGAAAATGCTATGAGCAACACAGACAATATCTTTTCCGCTCCTATTGATAAAATTGGAGACTTCACCTTTGATGCAAGGGTTGCTGAAGTATTTCCGGATATGATTCAACGTTCGGTGCCTGGCTATAGCAATATCATCTCTGCAATCGGCATGCTGGCTGAGCGCTTTGTAAAGCCACACTCAAATATTTACGACCTTGGCTGCTCGCTTGGTGCTGCGACACTTTCTATGCGTCGTCACATTCAGCAAGAAGGCTGCACGATTTTCGCGATCGATAATTCAGAAGCCATGGTTGAGCGCTGCAAATTGCACGTTAATGCTTACCGCAGTGACACACCGGTAGAAGTGATTGAAGCCGACATCCGTGAAGTGGAAATCAAAGACGCTTCTGTTGTGGTGCTTAACTTTACGCTGCAATTTCTTTCTCCAGACGATCGATACGCTCTGCTTGAGAAAATTCATGCTGGCTTGCGCCCAGGCGGGATCTTAATCCTGTCAGAAAAATACGTATTCGAAGATGAAAGCTCAAATGAACTGCTTATCGACCTGCACCATGATTTCAAACGTGCTAACGGGTACAGCGAGCTAGAAGTAAGTCAGAAACGTAGCGCAATTGAAAACGTGATGCGCCCGGATTCGATCCCTGTTCACAGAGAGCGATTTGATAAGATTGGCTTCTCAAGCAGCGAAGTCTGGTTCCAATGTTTCAACTTTGGTTCAATGTTCGCGATAAAGTAAACATTTTAGATTACGTAACCGTCGCGACACCGTTAGCACGTACTAAAATGTCATCCTCAAGAGCGAGGAACAAACGAATTGGGGATCTCTTATCAAACACGATAAACGAGATTCCCTAGCATGTTTGTCCACACTCTTAATGGAGTGACAAATTTAATTTCTACACCACCAACTCAGTGAAAACCTATGTTTAATTTTGCCAATTTTTATCAACTTATTGCCCAAGATACTCGCCTTCAGCCGTGGCTAAATGTCCTGCCACAGCAACTGACCGATTGGCAAAATGCAGAGCACGGTGACTTTGACCGCTGGCTACGTGCACTAAACAAGATTCCACAAGACGTGCCAGATCAAGTTGACCTGAAAAATTCAGTGACGATTGGTAGTTCTACGCCATACCACACAGGCGAACTGAAAAAGCTAGAAAGCTTATTGAAGACTTTCCACCCGTGGAGAAAAGGTCCTTATACGGTTCACGACATCCATATCGATACAGAGTGGCGCAGTGACTGGAAATGGGATCGTGTGCTTCCACATATATCTCCATTAAAAAACCGTTCGGTTCTCGATGTAGGTTGTGGCAATGGTTACCACATGTGGCGCATGCTGGGTGAAGGTGCTCGCTTAACGGTTGGTATCGATCCTTCCCACCTATTCTTGGTTCAGTTTGAAGCAATTCGTAAGTTGATGGGCGATGACCAACGAGCTCACCTATTACCTCTAGGTATTGAGCAGCTCCCAAAGCTAGAAGCCTACGACACGGTATTCAGCATGGGCGTGCTTTACCATCGTCGTTCACCACTGGACCACTTGATTCAACTGAAAGACCAATTGGTGTCTGGCGGTGAACTGGTTCTTGAAACCTTGGTGATTGAAGGCGATGAGAACGCAGTATTAGTTCCGGTTGACCGTTACGCGCAAATGAGAAACGTCTACTTCTTCCCTTCAGCTCGCGCACTGAAACGCTGGCTAGAACAAGTTGGTTTTGAAGACGTACGAATCGTTGACGAAAATGTCACGACAATTGGTGAACAACGCACCACAGAATGGATGACACACAACTCTCTTCCAGATTACCTCGATCCGAACGATCCAAGTAAAACGGTTGAAGGTCACCCTGCACCGAGACGTGCGATTCTGGTAGCAACAAAGCCATAGATTTACTGCCCACAAAGCAGTGGCATATTGAGTAAATAAAGCACAAGCCTATTAAGGCAGCAAAACAATTGCTTGCATGGTCAAAAAGCCACTGTTAATTTCGCGGTGAACCTTGCTTCCTTAGCTTAAGAATTGAACAAAAATTGACTTGTGTTTAATAAGTGAGCTATTCCAAATAGCAATAATTGGCGTAGCGCTCACATTGCGATTCAATATGACCAGACTCTTACAATAGGATGCTTCACGCATCCTTTTTTGTGGGCTAAACTTCTAAATAGTCTGAACTATTCTCTAATTCTCAAAGGTTTTTTTATGTTTAAGCGATTATCGCCTATTGTGGCGGTTGGTTTGCTCTCTGGTTGTACTCTTACAAATGGTGCTACCTACCACCAAGAAACTCTCGACGCTATTTCCCGCTCAGAGACAAACATCGCAAATAAGGTTCAAAATCTTGAACTGCAACTAAGCAATCAAAGTGACTATATTGAAAGCTTAGAAGACGAAATTACTACCCTTTCTAGTCAATTAGATACCCATCTAACGAGCATGGAACACAAGGTTATTGAAGAGCTAGAGGAAGGGGAACCGGTCGCTATTGCCGTTGCTCCTATCGCTCCTATATCACAACCGACTATCCTTGGCGGCATCGAAAAAGTGTTTATCGACTCTATCAAGCAAAGCTTTGATGCTCGTGTTGATACAGGTGCAACCACCTCTTCTTTAAACGCTGTCGATATCAAAGAATTCGAACGTAACGGCAAGAACTGGGTTAAATTTCACCTAGACGACAAAGCCCAAGCTAAAGAAGACCAGAAATGGATTGAAGCGCCTGTTGTACGTTATGTAAAAATCCGTCAATCAACCAATGATCAAGCAGAACGTCGAGCTGTGATCGAATTATGGGTGAAAGTTGGAAAAATCCATGAAAAAGCGCAATTTACATTGGCGGATCGCTCTCAAATGAGTCACCCTGTGTTACTAGGGAGCGAATTTATCAAAGACATAGCGCTAGTAGATGTAAGTAAAAAGTACGTACAAACGGAAGTTAAATAACAATAGTAGGGTAAGCTATGACGTCAAGAATTCCATTTTATATCTCTATATTCCTGCTTATTGTGGCAGGTATAACACTGAGTATGTTCAGACATACGACCTACGGTGTACCTTGGACTCCAGGGGAAACCAGACAGGTTTGGGACGTTGAAGCTCGCATCGAGTTCAACGCAGTAGGCAAAGAAGCAAAAGTTTCCTTAGCGGCTCCTCATACTCAGTCTAACTACACACTTATCGGCGAATCGGCTTCATCGCCGGGTTACGGTATCTCTTACTTGAATACCGAATCAGGTCGCCGCGCAGAGTGGTCTATTCGATACGCAGATGGCCCTCAAACCATCTACTACAAAACACAATTCCTAGTCGACAACCAAGCAAAAGTTGATGCTATCGCACCAGAAGGTGAAGTCTCGCAACCAAGCTTCGACGGCCCTGAAGAAGCGGCTTCTCTTGCATTGATTGATAGAGCGACAAAACGTTCTGCAGACAATATCACTTTTACCCGTGAGCTCATCAAAACACTTAATGATCCAGACAGCCAAAACTCAGCGCTGATTCTGAACAACATGACCAAAGTGGAAGCGACACACAAGCTACTTTCAGCGGCGAAAATACACAACAAAGTGGTTGGTGTTATCGAGCTAGAAGATGGTCGTCGTCGTCAGTCGATTCAAAACATGATTCAGATCTGGGATAACGACGAGTGGGTTCTATTCTCTCCTGAATCAAGCGAACAACAAGTTCAACCAAACCTACTCATCTGGGACGAATCAAACGTTTCTCTACTGGATGTTGTTGGCGGTCAGAACAGTAAAGTTCACTTCTCTATGATTGCTCAAGAGGTTTCACCAACGGAAGCAACCAATAGTAAAGTCTCTGCTGATCAACTGTTAAACCTTTCAATTCACAGCCTACCGTTAGAAGAGCAAGCGATGTTTAAAACCATCATGCTGATTCCTATCGGTGCTCTGATTGTTGTGTTCCTACGTGTCATCATCGGCCTGAAAACGTCTGGTACGTTCATGCCAGTACTGATTGCGGTAGCCTTTGTACAAACACAACTGGTAACGGGTATTGTTGGCTTCCTGCTTATTGTAGGTACGGGTCTGATTATTCGAAGTTACTTGTCCAAACTCAACTTGCTCTTGGTAGCCAGGATATCCGCCGTAATCATCACGGTAATCATGATTATCTCTGTGTTTACTGTAGTCGCGTTTAAAGTGGGTCTGACTGAAGGTCTATCTATTACGTTCTTCCCTATGATTATCCTATCTTGGACTATCGAACGTATGTCTATCCTATGGGAAGAAGAAGGCGCGAAAGAAGTAATGCTGCAAGGTGGTGGTTCTCTATTCACTGCGGTTCTTGTTTACTTAGGCATGACTAACCCGTTCATTCAGCACTTAACGTTTAACTTTATTGGTTTACAACTTGTTATTCTAGCGACCATCTTGCTACTAGGTAACTACACAGGATACCGTCTAACCGAGCTTCGTCGCTTTAAACCGCTAGCGGAGGACTAAGTTATGTTTGATCAGTTTACTTCACCGTTTAGGTTGAAAGACAAAGGCATAATGGGAATGAACAAGCGTAACCATAGTTATATTGGTCGCTACAATGATCGTTCCAAGTATCCACTCGTTGATGACAAGCTTAAGACGAAGATCATTGCTGAACAGGCTGGTGCTACTGTACCAAAACTGATTGGCGTGATTGGTCATCAAGCTGAAGTAAAAACAATCCACAAGATGGTAAAAGAGTGGCCGGGTTTCGTAATCAAGCCAGCTCAAGGCAGTGGTGGTAAAGGTATCCTTGTTGTGACTTCTCACAAGGACGGCGTTTACACCAAGCCATCGGGTTCGACTATCAATGAAGAAGACGTAGAGCGCCACATCAGTAACGCTCTCGCGGGTCTTTTCTCACTCGGTGGTAAGAACGATGTTGCTGTAGTTGAAAACCTCATCAAGTTTGACGAGTGTTTTGACGGCTTCAGTTACGAGGGTGTACCAGATGTACGAATCATTGTATTCAAGGGCTACCCTGTAATGGCGATGATGCGTCTATCGACTTCGGCTTCTGATGGTAAAGCTAACTTGCACCAAGGTGCTGTGGGCGTAGGTATTTGTATCGCTACGGGTAAAGCCGTTCGTGCGGTTCAATTTGACCACCCAGTGACTCACCACCCAGATACGGGTAAAGAGTTGGCGCTACTACAAGTACCCCATTGGGAAAAGCTGCTGACACTTGCATCAAGTGCTTGGGAAATGACAGGCCTTGGTTACATGGGTACGGACATGGTTTTAGACCAAGAAGAAGGCCCGATGGTACTGGAGCTAAACGCTCGCCCTGGATTAGCAATACAGATTGCAAACGGCGCAGGTTTATTACCTCGCTTGCATCATATTGAAAACCTGGGCACACCGGCTGAATACCCAAAACCAGCAGAGCGCGTTGCCTACGCTGCTAAGCAATTTGGTGTTCACGGTAGCGAAATTGTTCCAAACTAAGCTCATCTAAATTAAAGCGAAACGACTCAGTTATTGATACTGAATCTAGCTCGATAAAAAGGCCGCATAACTCTGAGAGTTACGCGGCTTTTTAATGCCAGCCGTCTTCACCGAGCTAATATGATTAAGCCTCTGTTACTTCACTCTCAGGCTCACGAATAGGATCAATACGCACAGCCGCCACCTTAAATTCAGGGATCTTCGCGTGTGGATCAGTCGCTGTGGTAGTCAAACGGTTAACTGGTGATTCAACAAAATGGAATGGAATAAATACCACACCCTTTTGCATTCGTTTAGTCACAAAGGCCGCGATTTCGATTTCACCACGACGTGTTGAGACCTTAAGCATCTGACCATTAGAGATACCTAGCGCTTCAGCATCATGAACACTCACCATGGCACGCGGCCCTGCTAAGTTATCCAACCCTTTTGTTTTACGTGTCATGGTTCCGGTGTGGAACTGTTCTAGAATACGGCCTGTCGTTAATACTAACGGGTATTCCGCATCCGGTAGCTCAGCAGCGTATCTAAACGGAATCGCCTCCATTTGACCACGCCCACGCGTAAATTGGGTCTGGTGCATGATACGTGTGCCATCAGGGTTGTTCTTATTACTTGGCCATTGCACGCCGTTCACCGTAATGTTCTCCCAACGTAAACCACCATACTGTGGCGTGACACGCGCTATCTCATTGGTGATATCAGCAACCGAGTCATATTCCCAATTGCCGCCCATCGCATTAGCCAACATTTGGATAATCACCCAATCTTCTTTCGCTTCACCTGGAGGCAATACCGCCGGGTTAATACGCTGAACACGACGCTCGGTATTAGTAAAATGACCAGACTTCTCAGCAAACGAGCAAGACGGTAGCACCACATCGGCATATTGAGCGGTTTCGGTTAAGAAAATATCTTGAACCACGAGGAAATCTAACGCTTCAAGACCTTCAATCACATGCGCTTGGTTCGGGTCACTCAGCACTGGGTTCTCGCCCATTACGTACAGACCACGAACATCTCGATGACACGCTCCATCAATAATTTCGGTCAACGTTAAGCCTGTTTCAGCCGGTAGGTCAGAAACACCCCACTCCATCGCGAATTTTTGACGAACCATTGGGTTGTACACTTTCTGATAACCCGGAAGGTTATTTGGCAATGCGCCCATGTCACACGCACCCTGAACATTGGATTGACCACGTAATGGGTTGATACCGCCGCCTTCAATTCCGATATTGCCACACAAGAGCTGTAGGTTAGCGATTGATCGAACGTTATCGTGACCAGTGGTATGTTGCGTAATGCCCATCGAGTAGTACACCGCTGTACGCTCTGCAGTACCAATCAATCGCGCCATTGCGAAGATGTCTTCCGCTTTAACGCCAGTTACCAGCTCCACTTTGTCTAGTGAATAACTTGGTGACATTACCTCTTGAAGCAAGGTATCAAAGCCATCCACACGGTCTTCGATATACTCTTGGTCGTACCAACCGTGTTTGATGATTTGCTGCATCACACCATTGATCAACATTACATCAGTACCCGGTCGGTGCGCTAAATAAAGTTCAGCATGGTCAGCAATATCGATTCGTTTTGGATCGGCAACGATCAATCTCGCTCCACCATGTCTCACAGCTTGCTTGATATGCGAGCCAATAATTGGGTGTGCTGACGTGGTGTCGGAGCCAATAATAAAGATCACATCTGAGTGCTTGATGCTTGGAATATCATTGGTCATCGCCCCGCTACCTAGCGAAGCCTCTAAACCAGTAACAGTAGATGCGTGACAAAGGCGCGCACAGTGATCGACGTTATTGGTACCGAGTTCACGACGTATGAATTTTTGGAAGGCATAGTTATCTTCATTGGTGGTTTTCGCCGACGAGAACCCCGCTAAAGCGTTACTGCCAAAGCCTTGCTTAATCGCAGTAAACTTCTCGGCAATAAGCTTAACTGCCTCATCCCAACTTGCAGGTTGCAACCAGCCATCTTTACGAATTAATGGTGTGGTTAAACGCGCATCGCTGCCCACAAAATCGAAGCCAAATCGTCCCTTAACACACAACATGCCTTCATTAACCGGAGAGTCTCCGCCTTCGATATAGCGGATTTTGTTTTTCTGCTCATCGATATGCATGGTTAGCTTGCAGCCGACACCGCAATAGGTGCAGATGGTATCGACTTTCTTGAGTACGTCTGTGTCTCCCTGCTTTCTGTCGCGAGCATCCACCATTGCACCGGTTGGACACGCCTGAATACACGATCCACATTGAACGCAGTTTGAGTCGCCCATTAAGGTCTTGTCCGCCCCAAAGTTAGGGCGACATTCGGGTCTTGATGCAGGTTTGCCATCGGATTGGTTCATGAAGCTTAGAACGCCATGAACATTCTGTTCGCGACAGGCTTGGATACACTGGCCACAACTGATACAGCGGTTGGCGTCAAAGATAATGAACTCAGAACTGTCATCGACCGAAAATTTTTGTCTTGTTAACCCGACCTTCGCTTCTTCAGCACGAATCGCCTGCCAACTCTCATTCGAAGCCACATCGATTTTGTACTCTGGATGCGTTTGCGTTGCTTTGTATTCGGTCGAGTAGTCTCGTAGGTCGCAATCGGTATTGGCTTGGCAGCCACACTCTAGACATCTTGCTGCTTCCGCTATTGCATCAGCATTATCAAACCCTGTTTCTACTTCATCAAAGCTTTGTTCACGCTGCTCGGGCGTTAGTTCTGGCATGATCTTACGAGCCATACGTTGTATCGACTGGTATTGCTCAGGATCCACCGCTTTGAGCTGTTTGTGTTTTCTTGAGTTAAACGGTTTGGCCGGAATATTGTCCATATCACCGTGGAAGAAGCGATCGATCGCTTGTGCAGCAATACGCCCATCCCCCACCGCTTCGACTGCGGTTGCAGGGCCGCGTCGGAAATCACCAATACTGAAAATATTTCCGGTTCCGGTATGCATGGTTTGTGGATCAGCATCTGCGGTATTCCAACGAGTAAGAGGAATATCAATCGCTTCATTGTCCATAAAGCTCAGATCAGGCTTTTGCGACACGGCAGCAATAACCGTATCAAACGCTTCAACAAAGAACTCGCCAGTTGGTTTAGGGCTGCGGCGGCCTGAAGCATCAGCAGGACCCAAAGCCATTCGTTCTAATCGTATTTCTGATACATGACCATTTTCATCGGCTATGTTTTCTGCAGGGTTGGTTAAGAAGTGGAACTTCACACCCTCATGTTCAGCTTCTTCGATTTCGTAATCTTCTGCTGGCATCTCATCTCGAGTACGACGATAAATCAGCGTAGTATCCGCGCCATCACGAACTGCGGTTCGAGCACAGTCAATCGCTGTATTACCGCCACCGATCACGGCAACCTTTTTACCAGTGACGTACTGCTGGTCGGTCACGTAATCTTTCAGATAATCGACACCCAAATAACAACCTCCGAGTTCGCTACCCGGGTAATTCATCTCGACCGCTTGCGATGCACCAACGGCTAAACAAACCGCATCAAAATCGTTACTTAAATCAGACAGTGTAAAATCAACACCGAGTTTTTTACCGCACTCAACCACCATTCCGTTGCGACACATCAACTCGATTTCTTTATCTAGAATCGACTTAGGTAAGCGATATTCAGGGATACCGTAACGCAGCCAACCACCCGCTTGCGGCATCGACTCATAGACACTGACATCATAGCCTTCGTTAGATAGGTAATAACCCGCCGTAAGCCCACCGGGGCCACTACCGACAATTGCAATACTCTTGCCTTTATTCGGTTTCTTAGCTGGCATGTAGCTCTCTTGAGCCGCTAAATCCGCGTCGGCAGCGTGTCGTTTGAGTTGGCGAATCGCGATGGATTCATCAACCAAGTTACGACGACATTCGGTTTCACAGAAAGCAGGACACACACGACCAATTGAAAGCGGCATTGGTAATGTCTTTTTGATCACCTCAATCGCTTTGATGTGATCATTTTGAGCAATATGGTGCAGGTAAGATTGGATGTCGACCCCAGCAGGACAGGCTGTTTGGCATGGCGCCTCACAGTCAGCGTAGTGATCGGTCATAATGCGATTCAACGCTTCTTGTCGATGATTCGTTAACTGTTTTGACTGAGTGGTAATATTCAACCCATTAGACACTTCAAGCTCACAAGAGCGAGTAACACCAACGCCATCAACTTCAACGACACACAAATCACACGGCACTTTATCCGCTGTTTTGTTCAAACCACATAAAGATGGGATTTCCAAACCACATGTTTTTGCCGCTTCAAGAACGGTTTGTCCTTGCTCGACGATTCGATATTTCCCATCAATCACGATTTGAATCATACCTAAGTCCTACCTTTACCTTTCGCACACGCGAGTAATCAATAATTAAAATTTAAGTAATACAATAATATTATTAATATTATTAAATCTATGTCATTACCATACATTATTTGTGGTTTTGTGCGTGTGACCTCAAACAAGTTCCATTGATAATAACCATAAGGTATGAGTGGTCTTATCAGTATCGATAAAAGAATTAGGCGAGAGGAGTTCAGTTGAGGAAATTAGATTCAAGATACAAAAAAGCCCCTATTGATTAGGGGCTTTGTACAAATATCATTGAGTCGCTTTCGAGCTTATAACTCAGTTATCAAGCTTATTGCTCGGCTATCAAGGTTATTGCTCAGCTTCTTCAATAAGCTCTTGAACTGGGGATGCCGGTTTGTTTTGAGCAAAACCGCGCAGGCCAACAACATGTACGTGCTCGTGATCTTTAAAGACCTTACGAACCAGTTTGTAGGTTGTGCCTTTCTCAGGGCTAATGTTCTCTGGTGCTGCAATCAGAAGCTGCATACCTAGACGGTCACACAGTTCAAACAGTGTAGAGATAGATTTCGCATCTAGACGTGCTGCTTCATCAAGGAACAACAAGCGACATGGAACGATGTCTTTGCTACGAAGTCGACGAGACTCTTCTTCCCAGCTCTGAACAACCATCAATAGGATAGATTGACCAGTACCGATCGCTTCACCGGTAGAAAGTGCGCCCGATTCAGCTTGTAACCAACCATCAGAACCACGGTTAACTTCAACACTTAGCTCTAGGTAGTTACGGTAATCCAGTAGCTCTTCACCTAGAACTTGTGGAGAACGTTGACCCATATCGATATGTGGGTTAACACGTTGGAACAACTTCGCCATCGCTTCTGAGAAGGTAAAGCGTGTTGATTCAAACAAGTCTTTGTGTTGCTCTTGCTGAGTCGCTAGACCTGATAGCAAGATCTCGTGACTTTCACGAATCTTAACGTTCAGACGTACGCCCTTAACCTGACCAAAGTAGATGTTCGACAAACCTTGGTTCAGCATACGAATACGGTTCTGCTCGCGCTGAATCGTTTTCTTGATGATGCTTGCTACCGACTCAGAGCTGATCGCCAAGCGGTTTTCACGCTGCGTCAGTTCTTCTGTTAGTCGGGCTAGCTCAACTTCCATCTCTTCGATTGCTTCTACCGGATCATCCGTATGAATGATGTCTTGGCGAATACGCTCGCGAAGATGTTGGTAAACCGCAATATAGAACAGAACCTTACGCTCTGGATGTGCGTTGTCTTCAGATAGACGCAGCGAATCACGTAGGTCGTCATTGTCAGCTACAGCTAGACGTAAAGCACCCAGTGATTTATCCGACATAGAACGAAGCTCGCCCGCCGTTAGGTAAGCCAGTTCACGCTTGTGTAGACGACGTTCAACATCATTTTCACGAGCTAAGCGAAGTACTGAACACCAGCCTGCTTTTGCTGCAACAACGAAAGTACGAAGCTCGGTGTACTCTTTTTGAACTTTCTTAAGACGCTTAGCTAGGGCTTTCATCTCAAGTTCTGTTGACGTAATCGTACGCTCGTATTCACTCTTACGGCTGCGAGATGTATGTAGACGCTCTTGAAGCTCGTCACGACGACGTACAGCACGCTCTTCAGCGCCTTCATCAGCGTTTACGCCAAACTCTTGTAGCTCTTGTTTGAACTCTTGAACCGTCTCTTGCTTCGCTTGATGTGAGCTCTTCAATGCCGCCAATACTTGGTTGTATTGGTTCATCTGTTCACGAGCTTGCTTCAAGCCATCACGGCCTTTGGTTCTTGCTTGTTCTGCTTGAACCAATTTCGCTTTCAGTTGCTCGCTCAGTTCACTGCTCTTGTTAAGCAAGTCAACAGAATCTGCGTAAGCAAAGTAGTGACGACGCTCAATCAGATCAGACAGTGCGAACACTTTGCCTTTTAGCGTTTGTAGCGCGTTATCAGATTGACGATATTCGGCTTCCAAAGCTTCGAACTGCTCTGGGTCAGCGTCTAGTGCAGATACGATCTGTTCTAGAGAAGCAAGCGCCTTGTCGTGCGTATTCAAGTAAGACTTAGCTTCACTCAGACGTTCTAGTTGTGCTTCTAATTCAGCTAAGCGCTCAGCCAATGTTTCGTCTTCTAAAATACGAACCATTGGAGCTAATTTATCTAGCGCACCGAGTGCCTGCTTGCTTTGTAGAAGCTGGCTACGTTGCTGCTGCTCTTTAGAGTTAAGCTCAGCCAGAGAGCGAACAATTTGATTACGCTTATCACGAATCGCAGCAAGTGCTTGTTCTGGGTCTGCGTTAAACGCAACGTGCAGGTGCTTCGCAACAAAGCTGTTGAATGCTTGATATAGACGATTCAGCTTTTGAGAGTCAAACGCGGCTTTCGCGTGGTTCTCAACAACAACGTCACGCTCTTCGCGCAATTTCTCTAGACGTTGTTCACGAGCCGCACGGCCAAACAGTGGGATCTCAGGGAAACGTGAGTAACGCATTTGGCGATCGTTCAGCTGAACACATACTGCGCCTTCAAGCTCATCGGCATTAAATGAACTGTCATCAAACGCGTCGACATCGCCTTCTAGGATGTAAAGGTCTTCTGGACAATCATCAAGATCCACCAGCTTCTCTTTAATACCATCAAGATCAGAAACCACAATTGCGTGACGAGCTGGGCCGTACATCGCACTGAAGTACGGCGCATCACCAATCGTGATGTCATCGTAGATCTCAGAAAGCAACACGCCACCAAGCGTATCCGCCAGACCTTTCAAACGAGGATCGTTAGAGCCACCTGGCGAAGCTAAACGCTCAATCTCTTGCTCAAGTTCAGCTCGGCGCGTAGCCAACTGATCTTTTGCTACCGCTTGAGATTTCTCATCTTCAAGCACTTGCTGCATTTGAGTCATCACCGCTTGGCTATCTTCTAGCTCAGCGTCGGTTTGATCTCTTAATGCTTCAAGCGCATCGTTTGCCGTGATCCACGCTGGAGCAATGGACTCAAGCTTTTGAATCTCTTGGTCGTGGTTTTGTTGCACACGACGTTGCTCACTCTTCGCTTCACGCAGTTCTTCTTGAGCGTACTCAAGAGATTCGATCTGCATAGCGTGACGTTCACGTTCTTCATCGAAAACCGCTTCGTCAGTCAGTGAGATGTTGTGTTGCTTTTGGTATTCAGTCGCAAGCTCTTTTGCTTGACGCTGCTGAGCCACATCACGAGCCATATCGCGGTGTTGAGCACGCCACTGCTGTTCATTTTCAACAACGTGTTTTGCGTTACGGCCTTTTTCTAAAGCTTGCTTAGCGCTGCTAGACGCTTCTTTACGCTCAACGTCACCGATAATACTTTTAACAAGAGCGAGCGCTTTGTCGAACTGTGCAGAAGCAGCAGAAGACATGTCTAGTTTATGCTTCGTCGACAGTAGCGTTTGAGTGCTTGATTCTTCTTGTGCTTTTAGCTCTGAAACCAGAGTTAGTGCGCTTTCTGCCGTAATAGATTCATCACCAAGCAACTGCTTAGTTTTCTCTAATGCTTGAACCGCTTGCTGGTATTGAAGTGCACGCGTTTGCTGAACATCCAACGCTTGTTGGTAGTCAGCAAGCTGAGTTTTCAGGCTATCCACTTCTTCTTCAGTGATGGTTGCCTGCTCTTCAGCAAGAAGTACTCGCTCTTGAGCTTCTTCAACCACCATCATTTGCTCTTCTAGACGCTCGTTAAGCTCTTCTAGATCTTCGCTGTAGCGGGCAATTTTCTCTTGCTGACGAAGTGCAGTTTGAACTAATTGCAGATGATCCGAAGCCGCTTGGTAATCTTGCTCTAGTGCTGATTCTTGATCGACAAGTAACTCTAGTTCTTCTTGAACGCGGTTCAACAAGTTGTTTTGATCAAGCAAGGTTTCACGAGAACCAAACAGCTCACCACGGAACTTCATGGTTTGATCAAGCTTGTTGCGACGATCGTTAGCATGGCGCATGTAATCTGCTGCCACGTAATTGGTAGATTCAGTGATCAAGTGCTTAAACAAATCACGATCCGACTGAGTCGTTTTGATCGCTTCTAGCGTCATACGGTTTTCGCGTAGTGCTGATTCCATGTCTTGGAACGCTTTCTTCACACCACCATTTTGCGGTAACAGGTAATCACGCAGAGAACGCGTAATCGCACTTGAGATACCACCGTAAAGTGATGCTTCAATTAGGCGGTAGAACTTAGAACGGTCGCTGCTGTTACGTAGTTTCTTCGGTACCACACCGTATTCAAACATTTGCGAGTGGTAATCAACAATCGAAGAGAAGGCCTTAAAATGCGTGCCTTCGTATTGTGCAACCGCCGCTTTCACGTCGTTCAACTGACATACGCGAGCGTGGCTGTCTGAAACGTTCTGAATCAACACATCCGTTGGTTTCACATGGCTTGGAAGGCCTTGGATAACGAACGGTTTAATGTCGACTTTCTTATCACGACCCGCGACTTGCTGCAGTTTTACTGCAAACAATAGACGCTGATTACGAGAGTTCACAACATCTAGTGCGGCATAACATGCGCCTGGCTGAAGCTTACCGTAAAGGCCTTTATCACGAGATGACTGTGAGCTACCCGCTTCCGTTGTGTTACGGAAATGCAGAAGGCTTTGGTCAGGGATCAGTGCTGTGATGAATGCCGCCATTGTGGTCGACTTACCCGCACCGTTACCGCCAGAAAGCGTTGTAACCAATCCATCAATATCAAAAGTACGCGCAAAGAAGCCGTTCCAGTTGACCATGGTTAATGATTGATACTTACCTCTTTCAATCATGCTTCACCTTCTACTTTTGTTTGTTCGCCAGCATTTGACTCAAGGTCAAAGTCAGCTTGATCGTTAAAAATGTCTTGTTGACCGTTTTCGTCTACGTCTGCATCTACTTCTGATGTGGCTTCCGCTTGTTCTTCATTCAACAAGCTACCTTGGTTAGGCTCTTGGGTATGCACCATAGCTTCACCATCACGGATAAGACGTAACTGCGCTTCTTTCATATCATCGCCAACACGAACGTCAGCGCCAAAACGGAATACCGCTTCGCTGATACGGAACTTGCCGGTTTCACCAATCGCAATCAACATACCGATACGGCGTAAGCGACGTAGAGAAGTACGTACTTTTTCGAACAGCTTTTCTTTATCTAGGTCAGAACCAGACGCACGGTTGGTTGCTAGCTTCATGAGTTTTTTCTCATCCGCTAACGACATCAACTCATCAAACAGTTCTTGGTTGGTGAAGATACCTTCATGAGCAAGACGTTCTGGGCTTAGGTATAAGAAACACAACACCTTTCCAACCAACATGTCGAGCTCAGACAACACACTACGACCAATCAGAGACGTAGAACGCGGACGCAGGTAATAGAAACCTTCCGGCGCTTTTACCAATTCCGTATTGTAGCGTTGATAGAAATGCTGAAGCTCAACTTCAAAATCAGACAGCAACGCGTGGTTATCTAGGTCTTCTGTTGAAACATGCTTACCTGAACGCAGCATGCTATCTAGCGCAGGGAACAGTGGGTTCGCTATCGCTTTTACCAGTTTCTCTGGCATATAATCATCAGTACTTGTTAATGACATTTGCTTGTACCTTTGCACCGAAATCGTTAATTGCCTGCCAATCTGGCTGAATAGCCTGATAGTCAGACTCTGAGTAACCTAAGCGCACGGCTTGGTCGACAACAATTCTGGCTAAATCAAAATGGTGTGTGCGAGGGTGTGCAGCGAGGTAATCGCGTAACACAAGGCCAAGATCAATTGGCGCGCCTTGCTGTTTGTGAGCTTTTAACATCTCTGCAATTCGATCTGAAAGCAGGTCATTTACTTGCTCAAATTCTTCGTACTCTACGTCGATTGGTGCTTGTCCCATCACTTCGTCATCACGAAGCACGAGCGCTTCATCACGAAGATCCGTCAGCTTCTCAGCATCGGCGTAGGTCAATAACCAAGGCGCATCAAAGTAGTCAGTGACTGACTGACGCAAGCGCTGGCTAAAGGCGCGGTTTTTATCCATATCAATCGCGGTACGGATGAACTTGTGAACATGGCGGTCGTAGCCGATCCATAAATCGATGGCTTGTTGGCCCCAACTGGTGATTCGGTCTAGCTTCATCTGCAAGCCGAACAGGGTTTCGCCAACGAACTCGAGTTCATCGTCACCGTAAACAATTTCTTGAATATCGAGGATCTGTGTTTGCAGTTCATCCCCCGCCGCTTGCAAGGTGTCTTGCAATTCTTTTAGTGTGGACGAGGTTTCTGAAAGCAAGGTTTCACAGTTGTTAATCGCCTCTCGCCAATCCTTGTTTAAAAGGTCGGCAATTTGCTGTTTAACGGTTTGCTGCTGCTCATCCATAACACGTTGGTTAAGATCAATCTGATCGAAAATTTCACCAACAGAATACTTGAGCACGCCGTAAACATTCTTTCTCCAATGTCCTGGAGTTCCGCCTTTTTGTGCTGCTTCAATGGCTTTTGCCATCTCGTCCGCAACCATAGAAAGCTGGATAGACAGTTTTAACTTAGAGAACTGACGGTGGCGTAAGTAATAATCTGAAATACCAATCGCCAATGGTGATAAGCGATAAATACTCGCACCATCGGTGATTTCGCTGGTAAAGCGGCTAATCAACTTCTGTTTAACTAACTCGTTGATGGCATTGTTGGCACGAAACGCGGACGCTTCGCCAGTATCTTCAAACAGTCGAGTGACGATGGTAAATGCATCGTGCAGTTCACCCTCGCCCAACTCTTCATCGAACCTTTCAGTGCTTAGTACTGCGATAGCAATCAAAAATGCTAAGCGCTCTGGTGGCAAGTTTAATGAAAAATCATGCTGCTTGACCCAGCCCACCAACTCATCAATTGGCTGCTCTTCGGCAGTTTGAGTCATTTCACTCATTGTGGTTCCTGTTACTGTTCTTCGTCATATCGAATGTATTAGATATGACGCCTATTTCTTTATGACGCGGGCTTGTTACGATTGCATAGCGCATGTTGTGGCTTCTTTTACCACATTCACCGCTGTTATTGCGCAGGTTTTTGAGCCCAAACGTGAATATAACGGCCTAGTGACAGATATGGCTCTTGGCGACATAGCTGTTTTTCCAGTTCCAATACATCTTCAAATTGGTAATCGCCCATGTACTCCATATTACCTATGTAGTCACTGAAAGAGCGAATGCCTGATTTACCACAGATTTCTAGACCAGCGTCTTCTATCCATTGATAAACCTCTTCCGGCTTCAAGCCTTTTTGTGGTTGCAGCTTAAACCGTTTTCGATGTGGCATCCCATTCAATACATGAGGAATGTTGCCACAAATCACATTTTTCAGGACTAATCCGTGGTGGTTGTAAAACATTATCGAGGCAACACCACCTGGCTTAACTTGTTCAAGCAATAAATCAAGCGCCTCTTTAGGATCGGCTAACCATTCCATTACGGCATGAAACATCACAAAATCGACTTTCTCATCGAGATGTTCTGCGACTTTTTGTACCGGTGAATGAATAAATCGATATTGCTCTAGCAAACCCGCTTCGCTGATACTTTCTTCGGCGAGCTTCAGCATTTCAGAAGAGAGATCACACAGAGAAACGTTATGCCCAAGCGACGCAATTTTTTGCGACATCTGCGCAAGGCCGCCTCCAGCATCAAGCACATGCAGCGGCGAAGCTGATTGCTCAAACTTGCTCAAAGCTTGTTCTAAATCTTCCCATACGATGATCTGACGGATCTCTCCTTTGTCAGAGCCGTAAATATTTTTTGCAAATTTGTGGGCAATATCGTCGAAATTACGGTCTTCAGTCACGGCTACTTGAGTTATTATGTCCTATCGTGCCTGCTATTCTGTCACAGGAATTTCAGGAATAAAGAGGCGATGTCTCTTTTTACTACTAAGTGATGTTTTTTCGGACTATTCGGATATGTTTGAGCTGAAAAAAGTAGTGTCTTCGCTATTGATGCCACTGCCAGCAATGTTAATTCTCGCTTTTCTGGGTTTAGCCCTAGTGATGTTTACTACCAAAAGGAAGACTGGTTGCCTAATCACCCTCTCAGCCCTATGTGGTATTTTCCTAATCGCTTTCCAGCCAGTTTCTAGTCAACTTTTAATGCCAATGGAAAGGCAACACACCGCATTTTTACCTGTCGATGAAACCGTCGATTACGTGATGGTTCTTGGAAGTGGTCACGTCGTAGACGACCAAATTCCACCGACATCAGAACTTAGCCGCACCGGCCTGATGCGTTTAAGTGAAGGGATTCGTATTCTACGCCTCTACCCTGGTGCAAAACTCATTTTGTCTGGCTATGGCGCAGGCACTGAAGTAAGTAACGCAAGAATGATGGCTAAAGTGGCTTTAGCACTTGGCGTAGCAAAGCCCGACATCATTCTGCTTGAAACCGCAAAAGACACTTGGGAAGAAGCCCGCCAAGCCGCTGCGTTCGTTAAGAATAAAAGAATGGTTTTGGTGACTTCAGCGAGCCATATGACTCGCGCACTGAACGAATTCAATGCTGCTGGAATGAAACCACTGCCGGCACCAACTAACTACCTTGCACAAGAAGGTATAGTTGAGCCGTGGGAAAAGTACATGCCGAAAGCGCTATACCTTGAGCAGACTGAGCGTTACTGGCACGAAACCATGGGATTGGTTTGGCAAAGCCTGCGTGATTGGCTAGATACAAGCAATGACATTGTTGAAGAGCCTGTTATTCCAGAAGCTTCCAGCTTAATTGAAGATGACGGTGAAGTTTCCGCGGCTCAGCCTCAATAAGCCCATTGAATCTTTAAACTCATCTTAAGCATACAGAGTCGCCAAGTATTTGTAGATTCTCTGGTCGTTAACAGTAAAAGCTGAGTAATAAAAAAGCCGAGACATCAATGATGTCTCGGCTTTTTACGTTTAAATGTCGTTGTTGATTAATCACTCCCGAAGGAAATCAATCACCAGCGAACATGTAACCTTCACCGTGAACCGTCACAAAAATTTGTGGGTTCTTAGGATCAAACTCCATTTTTGCACGCATACGACGAATCAATACGTCGATAGTACGGTCATTAGGCGCGTCCACTCGGTGGCTAATCATATTCAAAATACGTTCGCGGCTTAATACTTGATTAGGGTAAGAAGACAAAGCCACTAGCAGTTCGTATTCTGCTTTGGTCAATTTCACCGGTTCGCCGTTTTTGCTTAACGCACGACGAGGGATATCAAATGTCCACTCACCAAAACGAACCACAGACTCATCTGATATTTCTTCGACTGCGCCCGCTGCTGTTTTACGAGCAGCAGAAATACGCCAAAGTAGGTTTTTAACTCGAACTAATAACTCGCGAAGTTCGAAGGGTTTAGTAACGTAATCGTCAGCGCCCATTTCAAGGCCAACGATTTTGTCGATGCTATCCGTGCGTCCAGTAACTAAAATAATTCCAATGTCTGATTGACTGCGTAATTCGCGAGTTAGCATCAATCCATCTTCGCCTGGTAAGTTGATGTCCAGCATAATGAGGTCAACGTTGTTTTCTTCTAACACGTTTCTCATTTGAGCGCCGCTTTCTGCTTCGCTCACTGTGTAACCCTCGTTCTGGAAGTATCCAACCAGTTTACTGCGGGTTACCACATCATCTTCTACGACTAATACGTGATAGCTCATCTACACCACTTTTCTTATTTAATAGTTTCAGTGACTATTCTATTCATAACTAGTAACAATTCTAGTGGTACAGAAGATAAAAGCCAGAAACATGGATTTTTTTTGATACAAGACAATCTTAAACCTTGCTATTTATCGTCCATCGCAATTCAATATAGGCATTACTACTAACGAGTAACTTTGCGTTTCGCAAATAACCTTGTTATTCAGCCTTGGTGTGCTTATGCCCAAGTGACTTCAAGATGCATATAAGCAACATCACAAGACTAAGTCAGGATCTAACAAATGAAAGATACGAAAGCGTTCAACGAGCAAAGAGCAGAAATATACTGGTGGCTATCAAGCTTATTTGCCAAAGAGCTCACTCAAGAAGAACTCGATCACTACCACTCTGTTGAAATTCGTTCTTTCCTAACTGGTTTAGGCGAAAATGAGACACTAAAGCCAGCGATTGATAAGTTAGTGGATGCGCTGAACCGCCTACAAACTCGTGAAGATGCTCAGCTAGAACTGTCTGCAGACTTTTGCGATCTTTTCTTAAAGACAGATAAGCACGGCGCTCTTCCTTACGCTTCAATGTATATCGGCGAAACTGGCCTTTTGAATGATAAGCCAGCAAAAGATATGGAAGAGATCATGGCTAAGCACAACTTAGTTGTGAACCAAGATCTAAAAGAGCCAGCAGACCACATTGCTATCGAACTCGATTTCCTTGGTAACTTGATCATTCGTTCAAACGAAACGAATATTGAAGAAGAACTAGAGAATTCATTTGCCGCTCAACAGCAGTTTATCGAACAACAACTGCTGACTTGGTTACCAAAGTTCAACGTGAAATGTCATGACGTTGATGAATTCGGTTTCTACGCCTCCGTCTCATCGTTGCTACTCGCATTCTGTCAATTAGACACTCAATATTTAGCTGGTGAATAGCTTATTGGATGACTCGTTAAATAAATTCAGAAGAATGTGACAATTCACCCGGATTTCCGGGTGAATTTTATTGCGAGTAGTTTCTAGTCAGTCTAAAATTGTGACCGCAAACGATAAAATATGAAACATTCACGAAATGCTATGCTTATTATAGTTTTGAGCATTTCGGTGTTAAGACAAGCCGCTCAATAGCGGTTTTTTGTTTTTTAGCACTTTTAGTACCCAAAGAGCCCTACAAATTTAAGCTCTTAGTTAGGTAGCTTAACGGCTACTTTATTCCGTACTTTGGGAAAGTAGCTTCTAATAGGATAAAACCATGGCCACTATAAAAGATGTCGCTCGCTTAGCCGGCGTATCAACAACAACCGTTTCTCACGTAATCAATAAAACTCGCTTTGTTGCAGAAGCAACGCAAGAAAAAGTAAACAAAGCCGTAGATGAACTGAACTATGCACCAAGTGCTGTTGCTCGTAGCTTGAAGTGTAATACAACACGCACCATCGGCATGCTAGTGACTCAATCAACTAATCTATTCTTCTCTGAAGTTATCGATGGTGTTGAGAGCTACTGCTACCGTCAAGGTTACACTTTGATCCTGTGTAATACGGGCGGTATCTATGAGAAGCAACGTGACTACATTCGAATGCTTGCAGAGAAACGTGTAGATGGCATCTTAGTTATGTGTTCTGACCTAACTGAAGAACTAAGAGAGATGTTAGACCGTCACGCTGACATCCCTAAAGTTATTATGGACTGGGGCCCAGAGAGTTCTCAAGCTGATAAGATCATCGATAACTCTGAAGAAGGTGGCTACCTAGCGACCAAATACCTTATTGAACGCGGTCACTCTAAGATTGCATGTTTAAGTGGCCACTTAGACAAAGCAGCATGTGTTGAACGTATTGCCGGTTACAAGCGCGCACTTAACGAAGCTAAAATTTCTGCCGATGACAATATGATCATCGAAGGCAACTTCGAGTGTGATACAGCTGTTCTTGCTGCAGAACAAATCGTTGAGATGGAAGATCGTCCAACGGCGGTATTCTGCTTTAACGACACAATGGCACTCGGCTTAATGAGCCGACTGCAAGAAAAAGGCATCCGCATTCCTGAAGATATCTCAGTGATCGGTTACGACAACATCGAACTCGCTGAATACTTCTCTCCGCCGTTAACGACAGTTCACCAACCAAAACGTCGTGTTGGTAAGAATGCATTCGAAATTCTATTGGAGCGCATCAAAGACAAAGACCACGAAAAACGCGTCTTCGAAATGCACCCTGAAATTGTTGAACGAAGTACAGTTAAGACGTTAAATTAATTGATAATTCGAGTTTAATTTCATCAAGCGCACCTTTAGGTGCGCTTTTTTTATCAGCAACTATAATGAACCCAGACGCACAACGGAAAGATCATTAATTGAAGCAGTATCACATTTTGAAATATCAAGTGTGAGCTTCATCCAACAAAAACTTTATTCTATTCAATCAGTCACGCACAGGGCAAACCACTCGAAAGAGTGAGACGCAAAGCTTCCGGCCTAAACCACTCGTTGGTATGGTAGCGGGGTTACCGATGGCAAAATGCAGTAACTACTAATAATTTAGTAATTTACGGCTTATTGACAATTTAATTGCAACATTTTGCTAATCTCTCGGACCTGCTTATTTGGTGGCGTAGTTCAAATACACCGAGATAAATAACATGGATAAACCGATACTAAAGGACTCGATGAAGTTATTTGAGTCCCTAGGAAAAATAAAATCACGCTCAATGTTTGGTGGCTTCGGTCTTTTTGCTGATGACACTATGTTTGCTCTGGTTGTAAATGACCAGTTGCACATACGCGCAGACAAAGGCACAACGAAACAATTCGAACAACAAGGGTTTCAACCGTACGTCTACAAAAAACGTGGTTTCCCTGTCGTTACTAAATATTTCGCTTTACCTGAAGGCCTCTGGCAAGACCAAGAGAAAATCTTGCAGCTTGCAACCACGTCTCTAGGTTTTGCTAAAGAAGAAAAAGCTGAGCAGTCTTCTGCTAAGCCGACCCGACTCAAAGATCTGCCTAATCTTCGACTCGCTACCGAGCGTATGTTGAAAAAGGCAGGGATCGATTCTGTAGAACGTTTATATGAATCTGGCTCTGTAAACGCATTTAACGCCATCAAAGAATCGCATGCGTCTTCTGTCAGTATTGAACTACTTTGGGCGCTAGAAGGCGCGATTAATGGTACACATTGGTCTGTTATACCGCAGCAGCGTCGCGAAGAGCTTATCAATCGCGTCAATTAACATTGTCAGTGCAATCTATATACATAACTAAGCCGCATTTACTGCGGCTTTTTTTATATCTGGTGAAAGTTAATCTATGCTTTGCCTGTCTATCTATACTATCGGTATGCATTGAAAATTTAGAGGAAGTATCAATGAGTAAGAAAATGATATTGGGTATTGTGTTGGCCGTAACCATCGTCTTGTTAGGCATCAATTTCGGCCAGTACTTAACGCTTGAAAATGCTAAGGCCCAACAAGCTGTGTTAAATGACTACATTGACAGCAACTTTATTGCGGCTGCCGCTATCTATTTTGTCGCGTATGTCATGATTACGGCTTTCTCCATTCCTGGTGCCGCTGTTGTAACCTTATTAGGGGCCGCGCTATTTGGCTTCTGGAACAGCTTGCTACTGGTATCTTTCGCAAGTGCGATCGGTGCGACCTTAGCTTTCTTAAGTAGCCGTTACCTGTTGCGTGACTGGATTCAAACCAAGTTTGGTGACAAATTGGCGACGATTAACAAGGGGGTTGAAAAAGACGGCGCATTTTACCTGTTTTCTCTGCGTCTGATTCCTGTATTCCCATTTTTCCTTATCAACCTATTGATGGGTCTAACACCGATGTCAGTGAGTCGTTACTACATTACGAGTCAAATCGGGATGTTACCGGGGACGGCGGTTTTCTTGAATGCTGGTACTCAGCTCGCAGAAATTGATTCACTTTCGGGCATCGTCTCCCCTTCAGTACTATTGTCATTTGCATTATTGGGGATATTCCCAATAGTGGCTAAATGGTTGATGGGTAAGTTTCGCTCAGCACCCGTAGCTGAATAATGTATATAGCAGAATAGTTTATAATATCTAAACAACACAGATAGCCGAATAAGGTTCTATTTCAATGAAAATCTTCAGTGCATCGAATCCGACAGAAGCTCATATCATCTGTGGATTGTTAGAAAGCGAGAATATTGCCTGTGAAGTCCGTGGTGAGGGGTTGTTCGGATTAAAGGGGTAAATCCCATTCACTGAAGAAACTGACCCTTACGTATGGTTATATGAGCCAGAATTGGCCAGTAAAGCTCGCATGCTCGTCAATGACTACCAAAAGCAGCAAGATTCGATCATCTATGAAGAGTGGCGTTGTGGTGAGTGTCATGAAGTCAACGAAGCGCAATTCGGCTCTTGCTGGCAGTGCGGTGCTGCCTCACCTGAATAGCAGGGTTTCAGTGACCTGATAGAACGATTCGGTCAGATACCTCCTCCAATTAAAAACGGGAAGCTAAAGTTAGCTTCCCGTTTTTATTTCAATTCGATTAACTCATCATCTTTGATTTCACGCCTAGAAAATCACTGAATTTGTTTTTGAATAAACGCAATCGAACGCTGATTAAACTCTTCAGGGTTTTCCACGTTACACACGTGTCCACAATTCGGGATTTCTACTAGCTCACTCGATTCATGCGCTGCAACCATTTCTTTTACAGGCTTAATAAACATGTAGTCACGTTCACCCATCAAATAAAGAGTCGGTATTGGTAGCTCTCTATCTTTAAAATATTTCATCAAGGGGTTTACATCAGCCGTTAAGATAAACCAGCGTTTAAATTCTTTCTGGCACAGTTTTTTGGCTTCGCGGATAAAAAGGTGACGAGACTCTTTTTGGCTTTTTTGTGGCATCACAACATAAGCAAAAAGGCTGTATAACCACATGTAAGGAATGATGTGCTTGCTGAGGTTACCCAACTTGATTAACACTTGAGAGCGAGTGTTTAGCTTGGTGACAGCGCCACCCAGTACCATTGAACGTACACGGCCAGCCGCCAGTTCGGCAACGTTACGCACAATAATCGTGCCCAAAGACATGCCAACGAAATGTGCAGAACGGATCTTAAGATGGTCTAACACTTTAAGAATATCAAGCGTCACCGATTTGAACGTATAACGATTCGAAATCAGCCCTTTAAGTATATTGTCTGATTTACCGTGCCCTCTCAGATCAATGAGAAGTAAGTTGAAATGCTGTTTATACGCTTTGATCTGCTTGAACCAGATGGAGGAACTGCCTCCTGCGCCATGCACAAATACAACCCACTCATCGCTCGTAGGGTGAGTAAATGTTTTATGAAATAGTAAACTCTCAGACATACCTATCGCTTTAATTATTGGAATGGAGCTATGCCTCATCACGAGGCGATGACTAAGGATACCACGCTATTAAGAACTTTAAGTGATAATAGTGTCAAACATATCATTAGTCATGTGAATACCTACCTCACCTTTTCTACCTGACAAAAATGAGTTTGCAAGCTTTGTCTTCGTAAACGTGATGTGCTCTGACCAGGAAACAAAAAGGCACTCAACAATTAGAGCGCCTTCATTTATTACGAGCTGTTGTTGCCCGCCCGCTAATTTTAAAGCTAAGTCAACAAGTTAAAATGCTGAATGATACATAGCTAGGTATTCTTTAGCCGCATCTTCCCAACTAAAATCTTGCTGCATCGCATAAAGCTGAGCACGCTTAATTTCAGATGGGTTTTGTGCATAAAGCAGTAATGAACGATGTAACACAGCCAATAACGCCTGCGGTGTTGGCTCTTCAAAAGCAAACCCAGTCGCGACTTCAGGATCTTCATCGTAATCATTCACGCTGTCTTTTAAACCTCCCACAGAACGAACAATCGGCAAAGTACCGTAAGCCATGCTGTAGATTTGGTTTAAGCCACACGGTTCAAATTCCGAAGGCATCAAGAAGAAATCAGAGCCTGCTTCAACCAAGTGCGCAAGTTCATTATTGTACGCTTCTACGAACGAGAACTTATCTGAGTGAAGCGCTGATAGCTCTTTCAATTGACTCGCCAAAACCGGATCGCCAGTACCGACAATCACGATCTGAAGATCATTTTTCAAAAACTGTTCGATGATAGGCAGTAAGTAATGAACACCTTTTTGATTCGTCAAGCGACAAACCATGCCATAAACCGCGCAATCGGCAACGGGTAAACCTACATCTTGTTGCAGTTTTTGCTTACAAGCTGATTTTCCGCGAGCCATGCTGTGCTTGGTCGCTTTGTATTTACGAGGAAGGAAAGCATCAGTTTCCGGATTCCAAGCCCCATAATCACACCCATTCAAAATGCCGAACAGATCAGCAGATCTGTGTTGGAATTCTGCAGCCATACCGTGGCTACCTAATTCCGTTTTCAACTCTTCTGCATAGGTAGGACTTACTGCGTTCACTTTATCCGCACACATCACTCCAGCTCTTAGCATAGTGACATGAGTGTCACTCACTGAAGCTTCAGGCGCATGGTAACGGTGCATCTCTGGCAGGAATTGAAGTTCATCGTAGGCGAACACACCTTTGAAAACCGCATTGTGAATCGAAATAACACTGCGCGTATTTTCAAAGAAATCGTGTTGTTGATAACGCGATTTAAGCAAGAAAGGAACGAAACCAGTATGCCAGTCATTTGCATGAATGATATCCGGTTGGAAACCAAGCTTAGGAAGCATATCAAGACAGGCTGCACTAAAGAACGAGAAGCGCTCTCCGTTATCAGCATAAGCTTGATTGTTTTCTGCGTACATTTCCGGGCGGTCGAAATACTTGGCACATTCAATACCAAAAACAGGAACGCCTTCTACGCTCAGTTTTTTAACTTGATAAGCCGTATGAGGCCAATGATCGAGTTCAGTCGATAAAATAACTTCTGCTGAATCAATGTTTGGAATGTTTCTATATGCGGGGATAGTCACTCGAACGTCCTGTTCGAGTGTTTGCAACGCTTTCGGCAGTGCCTTGGCTACATCAGCCAAGCCACCACTTTTAATCAAGCCTTCAACTTCAGACGCTACAAAAAGTACCGAGAGAGTCTTAGTAACCAACTCGTGCTCCTTTAGAAATCACTACGACACCATCGTCAGATACGTGGTAATGCTTTTTGTCTTCTGTCAGATTTACACCAATCTGTGTACCCGGTGCGATATCTGCGTCTTTATCAATGATAACGCGGCGCAAGATACAACCCTCACCCACTTTTACATCACCGAGTAAGATGCTTTCGCTAATATCACACGCTGATGCGATATTGCTGCGGAAGCCCAGTACACTCTTTTCAATACGCGAACCACGTACATAACTACCGCTACACACAAGGCTATCAATGATCTGAATTCGACCATTTGCCGAATCAGTAAACGTAGCTGGTGGTAGTGGCGGGTAATAAGTGTGTAGAGGCCATTTACGGTTGTATAGCGAGAATGGCGCATCTTTCTTAAGAAGGTCCATGTGCGCTTGCCAGTACGCGTCAATCGTACCTACATCGCGCCAGTAAACTTCTTCTTTCTCACCAGTAATACGGTTGGTGCTGAAATCATAAACAAACACATCACCACGTGGGAACATGTTTGGAATAATGTCTTTGCCGAAATCGTGTGTCGAACCTTCTCTATCAGCATCTTCCGTTAGTTCGGCAAAAAGCTCTTTCGCTTCGAACACGTAGTTGCCCATTGAAACGAGCGCTGATTCTGGATCGCCCGGGATCGACTTCGGATTTGCAGGTTTCTCTTCAAAGCCAATCATACGGCCGTCAGCATCAACCTCAATAACACCGAATTCTGATGCTTCAGCAAGCGGCATGCGCAATGCTGATACTGTTAGAGCCGCTTTCTTCTCTTTATGGAAATCAAGCATCTGTTTGATGTCCATCTTATAGATATGGTCTGAACCAAAAATACATACTTGATCAGGTTCTTCCAACTCCATAAAGCCCATGTTTTGGTAGATAGCATCTGCTGTGCCTTCATACCAACGCTTTCCTTTACGCATTTGCGCAGGAATTGGGTCGATAAAACGGTCTGTTATGCCACTGATATTCCAGCCTTTTTTCATATGGTGGAACAGTGACTGTGACTTAAATTGTGTTAATACGTAGATCTTCATTAGATCAGCATTAACGAAGTTGTTCAAAGCGAAATCAATTAAGCGGTAACTACCACCGAAAGGAACCGAGGGTTTGCTGCGAGATTCAGTTAAAGGTCTTAAGCGAGAGCCTTCACCACCAGCAAGAATCATTCCCAATACACCAGCCATTTTATTCTCCATATATCTATAGCTTGTCGATGTTAGTACTCGTAGAGGTATCTTCCTCTGGGGGATGAGCACCAACACTTATTTCGGTATTTAGCGAATATCCATTCACATACAGTGACAATATCCTAAGCCAAACGTTGTTATGTGTGCACTATTCTTTGCACTTGGTTTTATATACGTTATCGACTTTTCGGCCGAATTCAATTTTTAATACGCCATTCTGTGGTACGTAAGCTGATTGCTTTCCCAAGACTTAAAGCAGCTCACATTACACCGTCCAGACGAAACATTACATTAACACCCGACACACATCAGGTATACAACTAAACGCTGATCTGTGAGTTACAATATTTTAATTAAGTTACATTCTCGTTAAAGTTGCATAAGAAAATCTGATTAATTGCCATTATTTATTTTGCGATGTGAATTTAATAAATTCTCGCAGACGAAACACCAGATCAACAAGTTGCATATTTAGTCATATTGAGATCAAAAAAAAGCAGCCATTAGGCTGCTTTTTCATCAATAACGTTCAGTTATTTCTCTTTAGGCTTTTTACGCTTATCCGTAACTTCCCACTTACCGTCGATGTACAACGCAGTCCAACCGGACGGTTTTCCATCTACTTCAGTACGCACGTAGTTTTCTTTGGTCTTACGACTAAAACGAACCACTGTCGGCTTACCATCAGGGTCAGCAACTGGCGCTGATGCTAGGTATTGGAACTTAGGTGAGATACGGTCTTTAAAACGAACCAGCTCTTCCACTAATGGTGCACGTGTTTCACGTGATTTAGGGAAGTTGCTCGCAGCCATAAATAGACCAGAAGCACCATCACGAAGAACAAAGTACGCGTCTGAATTTTCACACGGAAGTTCAGGGAAATGCACCGGGTCTTCTTTTGGTGGCGCAACTTCGCCATTTTTCAGAATCTTACGAGTGTTCTTACAATCTTCACTCGTACAGTCCATGTATTTACCAAAACGACCGTTCTTCAGAACCATGTCAGAACCACACTTGTCACACTCAACAAGTGGACCATCGTAGCCTTTCACTTTAAATTCGCCGTGCTCAACCACATAACCTTCACAGTTCGGGTTGTTACCACATACGTGCATCTTACGCTTATCATCGATTAGATAGGCATCCATTGCCGTTTCACAAATAGGACAACGCTTTTTAGCTCGAAGTGCTGCTGTTTCAACGTCTTCTTCAAGCACGTTGATAATGCCTTCTTCATCACCAAGGTTGATTGTTGTCTTACAACGCTCTTTTGGTGGAAGTGCATAGCCAGAACAACCAAGGAATACGCCTGTCGAAGCAGTACGAATACCCATTTTACGGCTACAAGTCGGACACTCAATATCGGTTTCCACGATATGATTTGGCTTCATGCCACCAGCTTCTTCGTCTAAGTCTGCTTTTTCCAAATCGCCAGTAAAGTCTTCGAAGAAGTTATCTAGCACGCCTTTCCAGCTTGCTTCGCCTTCTGCGATTTGGTCCAACTTCTGCTCCATACGAGCAGTGAAGTCGTAGTTCATTAGGTCATTGAAGCTGCCATCTAGACGGTCAGTAACAATTTCACCCATCTTCTCAGCATAGAAACGACGCTGTTCAACTTTTACATAACCGCGATCTTGAATCGTTGAGATGATTGATGCGTATGTTGAAGGACGACCAATACCACGCTTCTCAAGCTCTTTAACTAGCGCCGCTTCAGTGAAACGAGCCGGTGGCTTAGTGAAGTGCTGTTTAGGGTCTAGCGCAATCAGATCAAGCTTATCGCCGATCTGTACTGCTGGAAGGATCGTATCTTCGTTCTTGCCCATTGGACGCTGAACACGAGTCCAACCATCAAATTTAAGGATACGACCTTTCGCTTTCAACGTGTACTCATCTGCTTTAACGCTTACTGTCGTTGAATCGTATTGAGCTGGCGTCATTTGACACGCTACGAATTGATTCCAAATTAGCGAGTAAAGCTTGTGTGCGTCTGCGTCTACGCCGTTTAGATCTTCCGACTTAACATCTACACTTGAAGGACGAATCGCTTCGTGGGCCTCTTGAGCGCCCTCTTTGCTGCCGTATGCAAGAGCTTTAGGTGGAAGGTATTGCGCGCCGTACTCAGAACCAATGTATTCACGAGCGGCTTCTACAGCTTCTGAACTCAAGTTGGTTGAATCAGTACGCATATAAGTGATGTAACCCGCTTCATACAGGCGTTGAGCCAGCATCATGGTTTTCTTTACGCCATAACCAAGACGCGTACTCGCCGCTTGTTGCAGCGTCGACGTGATGTAAGGTGCAGACGGCTTACTCTTTGTTGGGCGGTCTTCACGTTTACATACTTCGTATTGCGCTTTTTCTAAAACGCTAACAGCAGCTTGTGTTTGCGCTTCATTTTCAGGTTTAAACGCAACACCGTCTTTCTGTGCAACTTGCAGTCTAAAGTCGGTTTTCTCTGCTGTTTTAGTATCAGCATGCACATCCCAGAACTCTTCAGGGATAAAGGCGTTGATCTCGCGCTCACGCTCTACCAGTAGTTTTACCGCTACTGATTGAACACGGCCAGCGGACAGGCCTCGTGCTACTTTTTTCCAAAGCAGAGGTGACACCATAAAGCCAACAACACGGTCCATAAAACGTCGTGCTTGTTGTGCGTTTACGCCATCAATATTTAGCTCACCTGGAGTTTCGAAAGCTTGTTGAATAGCATTCTTGGTGATTTCGTTAAAAACCACTCGCTTGTATCGCGTTTCATCGCCACCGATGATCTCACGAAGGTGCCATGCGATAGCTTCTCCTTCGCGGTCCAAATCGGTTGCGAGATAAACATGGTCTGCGTTCTCAGCCAGTTTTTGCAATTCAGCGACGACTTTCTCTTTACCAGGTAGGATTTGGTAGTTCGCTTCCCACTCTTTATACGGGTTGATACCCATCTTTTTGATAAGAGCTTTGCGATCTTTTTCTTTCTTGATACGAGCTTTGTCTTCTGGGCTCATACCCTTGGTTGAAACTGCAGCAGCCTTTTGACCAGTACTTTGACCTGCCGTTGGTAAATCACGTACGTGACCTACACTCGACTTAACGACAAAGTCTTTGCCAAGATATTTATTGATAGTTTTAGCCTTGGCTGGCGACTCCACTATAACGAGCGATTTACCCATATTGACTCTAACGTCCTTAATCACGATGCTTCAGCACCAACAATTTAGCTTGTGGGCTTTTACGCATGATATTCTAAATTCATTGCTTCTTTTTTTACTATTGTGCGAGATTACTAGAAGATCAACCGCTTTTTTCAAAATTGGATCTGATCGCTCGACAATTCGACGACTCATAGATAAAAGGGTCACAATATAAAGAAGCTATAAAGTACTCACTAAGAATACTTGCAAGAGCCTATTCATCAGGCATTACGTCTAAACGGGCTCATACTAAGCTTGTCCGCGAATCTAACGCGAGCCCCATTCAATTATTTTTGCCGTAAATCACAAAATAAATTGTGGATGTTTGAAAAGACTCTCTTAATCGGTTGTGAAATCATTGAATTTCTAGTTCGACACCATAAACTCAACGTTATATTCAGTTATCAGAGATAAACTCATGACAAAGAAAGTAATAGCAGAATTTGATTTACTGCTTATCGCAAACCAAATTATCCAATCACATGATGACTACATTGAAGGCATGCGCGCAAACAGCGTAGTAGAAAAAGACGATGTACTCGTCTTCAAAGGTGAATACTTCTTAGACAGCAATGGAATGCCGACAGAGAATACAACCGCGGTATTTAACATGTTTAAATACTTAGCGCACCACCTTTCGAAAGAATTTACAATTCAGCAATAATTAAAAAGCTTGCCACTTAGGCAAGCTTTTTTGTTCCTAAACCTTTACATACTAAGCATTTTTATAGACTTAGCATTTTCAGCTTGTCGAAATAATCAGGGAATGTCTTTGACGTACAACCTGGATCATTAATCGTCACAGGCGTATCGCTCAAAGCAACCAGCGAGAAACACATCGCCATACGGTGATCATCGTAAGTATCAATCGCCGCATGAGTCAGTTCAGCCACAGGGTTAACAATAATGTAATCTTCACCCTCTTCCACTTCAGCGCCGACTTTGCGTAGCTCTGTTGCCATTGCAGCCAAGCGGTCTGTCTCTTTCACACGCCAGTTGTAGACATTACGGATTGCCGTTGTGCCTTTCGCAAACAATGCGGTTGTCGCGATAGTCATCGCAGCATCTGGGATATGGTTATAGTCCATATCAATGCCTTTCAGCTCGCCACAACGAGAAATAACGTAGTCGTCACCCCATTCGATTTCCGCACCCATTTTCTCAAGCGCATCAGCGAATTGGATATCACCTTGGATACTGTTTTTACCAATACCAGTGACCTTAATCTCACCACCTTTGATAGCAGCGGCTGCAAGGAAATATGACGCAGATGATGCATCACCTTCAACCAAGAAATCACCCGGTGCCGAGTAAGATTGCCCGGTAGGAATCACAAACTCTTGGTAATCATTATTGATCACGTCCACACCAAATTGCTTCATGATGTGCAGCGTAATATCGATGTAAGGTTTAGAAACCAATTCACCGTCAATTTTAATGGTCACTTCACCTTCAGCTAAAGGCGCAGCCATCAAAAATGCCGTCAAAAATTGACTAGAGATCGAACCGTCGATAGAAACCGTACCGCTCTTCAAACCGGTACCTGTGATCTTCAATGGCGGGTAGTTTTCGTTCTCTAAATATTCAACGTCGGCACCGGCTTCTCGTAGTGCTGTTACTAAGTGGCCAATTGGGCGCTCTTTCATGCGAGGCTCACCAGTAAGAACGTATTCACCGCGACCTAAACATAGTGCAGCCGCCAACGGACGCATCGCCGTACCCGCGTTACCTAAGAAAAGCTCTAGGGCTTTGTCACTTGAGAATGCACCACCAACACCTGTCACTTCACAAACGGTTTTGTCTGCAGACAACTGATAATCAACACCTAACTGAGTCAATGCATTCAACATATGACGAATATCATCACTGTCTAGCAAGTTTGTTAGGCGAGTGGTTCCCGTAGAAAGTGCAGCCAAAAGAAGTGCACGGTTGGAAACGCTTTTTGAACCAGGTAGGTTAACTTCCCCGTTCACTTTTTGAATTGGTTGTAACGTAAGGCTTTCCATTAAATCTTATAGTCCTTGTACCACCCGAAGTCACTGGTGCGTATTTATTTTCGGGTGATGAATAATTCTTCGTACTTGCAGACTAACGAACTTTTCCAACGAACTCCAGAGCTAATCCGGCCCAAACCGGTGATTAATTAGCCAATCAATCGTATTTATATACTAGTACACAAGATCAACTCGAACACCATCTGAAAAATAGAGAATTCGTACATCATCGCCTCGGTTGAACAGCATCGAGTTATCGACATCTTGGATAATGTTGACCAACTTGTCGTCTTTGGTTTTGACCAATAACTCGACCAGTTTGTACTCTACTTTATATTGTGTGTTACCTCGGTTACGAGCAATACCCGCACCTGCTACTGCACCTACAGCTGTCGCCACTTCTTTACCAGTGCCGCCGCCAAACTGGTTACCAATCAAGCCACCAATCGCCGCACCTAACAAGGTTTCCCAACCATTCGCTTTCGACTCAACGATCTCTTGCTGAGTGATGTATCTGACCGTATCAATCTCACCATAAACCACCTCGTTTACTGGTCGAGCTTGGTTTCTGTTGTAAGCTGCATTTGCCAACATGGGCAAAACAAGTAAAATCCAAAGCAACTTCTTCATGGTAAAACTCCTAAAGACCTCTTGGTCAGTGATTAATCTGTAATGCGGTACTTATGACTATATACCTAACCGAACTTGATACTACTAGTATAGAGTTTCCTTCGCCTTTCGACGCGCTTGATGACCCCAACGGTCTGCTCGCCTTCGGTGGTGATTTATCACCAATGCGAATTTTAAACGCTTATAGCCAAGGTATATTTCCATGGTATGGCCCAGGTGAGCCTATACTTTGGTGGAGCCCTGCACCGCGAGCGGTATTTAATCCTAAGACATTCGAACCGTCAAAAAGTCTTAAAAAGTTTCAAAGAAAGCACAATTACCGAGTCAGCATCAACCAAGCGACGGACAGAGTAATTGGTTATTGCTCTTCACTAAGACCCGAAGAAGAAACCTGGCTAAACAGCGACATGCAGTCAGCCTACCGCAAACTCGCTTCATTAGGTTTCTGCCACTCGGTTGAGGTTTGGCAAGATGATGAACTGATCGGTGGACTTTACGGCTTACAAAGAGGCCAAGTCTTTTGCGGTGAATCGATGTTCAGCCTAAAGACCAATGCCTCTAAAATTGCGCTGTGGTACTTTTGTAAACACTTTACCCGATTCGGCGGACAACTGATTGATTGCCAAGTCATGAACCCTCACTTGGAATCCTTGGGCGCTATCGAGGTTGATAGGGATGAATTCCTAGGCTCTCTGCAATTACTCAAAGAGTTCTCCGTTGACGATGCATGCTTTAAAACCCAATGGCTAAAGGAAATGCCTTAATGAATCCAGATTTACAACAAATCAGAATTGGATTAACAGACAATCACGCTTGCAGCTACTTACCTCACTTCGAAGAGAGAGTGGCGGTCACGCTTGACGAACACATGCACACCTCAGATAACTATGAAGTTCTGCTTGCGAATGGATTTCGCCGCAGTGGTTCAACCATTTATAAGCCACATTGCGATAATTGCTCAGCATGCCAAGCGATTCGGCTTTCAATTCCTGAGGTTAAGCTTTCCAAAAGCCAACGACGGATCCTTAACAAAGGAAAATCACTACGTTGGGAACTGAAAGATGAGATGGATGACAACTGGTTTGACTTATACAGTCGCTATATCACCGCTCGTCACCGTTCGGGAACCATGTACCCACCCAAGAAAGAAGAGTTTCTACAATTCTCTAAAAATGAGTGGCTTACTACAAAGTTCATGCACATCTATGATGAGAACAAGTTGGTTGGTATCGCCGTAACCGACATCATGGCTCACTGTACGAGCGCGTTTTATACCTTCTTCGATCCTGATATAGACATTTCGATGGGAACACTTGGCGTTCTATTTCAGATCCAACATGCCCAGAAAGAACAAAAACAATGGTTATATTTGGGTTATCAAATCGATGAATGCCCTGCGATGAACTATAAAGTACGATTTCAACGTCATCAAAGGCTAGTAAATCAGCGGTGGCAAGGGTAGAATACGCGACAACTTTACATATTTTGATTTTAACGGCACAATCAAGCCGTTGAAAACCGCCAAATTTCGAAAGAGGATTAGATGGCTAAAGAAGACGTAATCGAGATGCAAGGCACTGTCCTTGATACTCTACCAAACACAATGTTCCGTGTTGAGCTTGAAAACGGTCACGTAGTGACAGCACACATCTCTGGTAAAATGCGTAAGAACTACATCCGTATTCTTACTGGTGATAAAGTAACTGTTGAGATGACTCCATACGACCTTTCTAAAGGCCGCATCGTCTTCCGTGCTCGTTAATTTTTAATTAGCGAATACAATAAGAAGCGGAGCTTAAGGCTCCGTTTTTTATTGCCTGAGCTTTTTACTACACAAGCACATCAATCTCGCATCTCGCATCTCGCATCTCGCATCTCGCATCTCGCATCTCGCATCTCGCAAGCATAAAAAAACGCACAACCTAAGTCATGCGTTTTATATTTAAGCCTTTGATTTATCAATCACTTCGTTAGTGCATGACCTCTTCTTTAGCACCAACATAGATGAAATCCAATTCGTCTTTTTTCAGGGATACTTTAACCGTACCGCCATCAACCAAGCTACCGAACAGTAACTCGTTAGCAAGTGGTTTCTTAAGCTTCTCTTGAATCACACGTCCCATTGGACGAGCACCCATGGTCTTGTCATAGCCTTTATCAGCTAACCAGTGACGAGCATCCTCAGAAACCTCTAAAGACACGCCACGAGCGTCCAGTTGAACCTGAAGCTCGACAATGAACTTATCAACTACTTGGCTAATCACACTTGGGTCAAGGCTGTTGAACCAAATGATATTATCAAGACGGTTACGGAACTCAGGAGTAAATACCTTCTTGATTTCGCCCATCGCATCTGGCGCATGATCTTGTTGGATCAGGCCGATCGATTTCTTCTCGGTTTCAGCCACACCTGCGTTGGTCGTCATCACTAGAATCACATTGCGGAAGTCCGCTTTGCGACCATTGTTGTCAGTTAGCGTGCCGTTATCCATTACCTGCAGTAGCAAGTTAAAGATATCTGGGTGAGCTTTCTCGATTTCATCCAGTAACACAACAGAGTGCGGGTTCTTGATTACGGCATCCGTTAGCAAACCACCTTGGTCGTAACCAACATAACCAGGAGGCGCACCAATCAAGCGGCTCACTGAGTGTCGCTCACCGTACTCAGACATATCAAAGCGCAGAAGCTCAATACCCATCAACTTAGACAGCTGAACAGTCACCTCTGTTTTACCGACACCAGTAGGACCAGCAAACAAGAATGAACCAACAGGTTTATTGTCTGCACCCAATCCAGCACGGGTCAGCTTAATCGCTTCACTCAATACATCGATTGCAGGGTCTTGTCCGAATACCAACATTTTCATGCGCTCATCCAGTTTCTGGAGTGTATCTTTGTCTGAAGACGATACTGACTTTTCAGGAATACGCGCCATTTTCGCAACCATTGACTCAATATCAGCCACGCTTACCGTTTTCTTACGACGGCTTGCAGGTGCCAAACGACTACGAGCGCCCGCTTCATCGATTACGTCAATGGCCTTATCAGGAAGGTGGCGTTCATTAATGTATTTAGCTGACAGTTCCACAGCGGCACGCAACGCTTTGTTGGTGTAGCGCACTTCGTGGTGAGCTTCGTATTTTGGCTTCAAGCCAATCAGGATCTTGGTCGTATCGTCTAGCGATGGTTCAATAATATCTATTTTCTGGAAGCGACGAGCTAAAGCACGCTCCTTCTCAAAAATACTGCTGTACTCTTGGTACGTTGTTGAACCGATGCAACGTAATTTGCCACTGCTTAGTAGTGGTTTAATTAAGTTTGCCGCATCAACCTGACCACCCGATGCAGCCCCGGCACCGATAATGGTGTGGATCTCATCGATGAACAGAATCGCGTCTTCTTCTTTCTCCAGTTGCTTAAGAATCGCTTTAAAACGTTTCTCAAAGTCACCACGATATTTGGTTCCGGCTAACAGTGAGCCGATATCTAGAGAATAAATTACGCTGCTCTGAATGATTTCAGGCACTTGTCCTTCAACGATGCGCCATGCAAGACCTTCCGCGATGGCAGTTTTACCTACCCCCGCTTCACCCACTAACAGAGGGTTGTTCTTACGACGACGACACAGAACTTGGATAGTGCGTTCTAGCTCTTTGTCACGACCGATTAGTGGGTCAATATTGCCCTGCTTTGCGACTTCGTTAAGGTTAGTAGCAAAATTTTCTAAACGGTCTTCAGAGTTAGCTTCTTCAGCATTTTCTGCACCACCAAATGAATCGGATGATGAAGGACTGTCGCCTTCGTTGCTCGCTTTGGTAATACCGTGTGAGATGAAGTTAACAATATCTAAGCGACTAATGTCGTTTTTCTTAAGAAGATATGCCGCGTGAGATTCTTGCTCACTAAAAATAGCCACAAGTACGTTAGCACCTGTTACTTCGCTGCGACCTGAAGATTGAACATGAAAAACAGCGCGTTGAAGTACTCGTTGGAAGCTCAACGTAGGCTGAGTTTCGCGAGTTTCGTCGCTTTCAGGGATAAGTGGGGTCGTTTGATCGATAAAAATATCGAGCTCATTGCGAAGAGCATCGAGATCAGCCTGACAAGCTTGGAGCGCTTCCTTGGCCGCATCATTTTCTAATAATGCTAGTAGGAGGTGTTCGACAGTCATGAATTCATGTCGCTTGTCTCGCGCACGAGCAAATGCGCCATTTAAACTCGTCTCTAATTCTTTATTTAGCATAAGTACCTCCTAAGGGAACAACAGTGTTGTTCGAGCAATTTATACTTGCTCCATTGTACATAGTAGCGGATGCTCATTTTCCTTTGAGTACATCGTGACCTGCGCTACCTTTGTTTCCGCTATTTCAGCACTGTATGTGCCGCATATAGCTTTACCTTCATAATGAACCTTGAGCATCACTTCCGTTGCTTTTTCGATATCTAGTGAGAAGAATCGCTCTAGGATCTCGATTACAAAGTCCATGGGCGTGTAGTCATCGTTATTCAACACAACGTTATACATCGCCGGTGGCTTTACTTTTGTTGCTTCTTTCTCCAGTAAATCTGAGCCTGGAGATGCCCATTCAAAGTTTCTGCTCATATCGCTTTGCTAAGGGTTATTTTTCGGAAGTCGTGAGTGTTTACCTAACTCAAATTTACCACATTCACGCTTTACCGTGTACTAAGAAACTGCACCTAGAAACAGTACCAAAAAATATTCCTCTATACTGAGCCTAATCCACCATTTCCATCGCTGCAAATAAAAGATCTCGATTAACAAGATTAACATATGTGATTGATTAAAAAGACGCCATAACTATTGATACTAACGATAAGATTACCGCTAAGTTACTATTTGGTTAATAGTTTGCGGTTAATCTCGAATGTGATTTGTTATTAAAATTGATCACTTTTATACCAATTTACTATTGACTGTGCTCAATCATTAGCTACATTGGAGCTAAAAGGTTTTTTAATACACTTTTGCAACATGAATTAAAATCAGTAACACGCTTCAAAAATTAACAATAAGGAATAATTACGCAGGGTAGCGTTAATTTCCGTAAGCAATGTACGAGATTCAAGCTATTAGCTGAAATTCTTTAGCTGGTAGGAATGATATCAATCGCACTTACAACAATTGATATAACAACGTTAGTAACAAAATGCATGAGGGATGTATAGCATGGCTACAGGTACAGTAAAATGGTTTAACAATGCCAAAGGGTTTGGCTTTATTTGTCCAGAAGGTGAAGACGGCGATATTTTCGCGCACTACTCCACAATACAAATGGAAGGTTATCGAACCTTAAAGGCTGGTCAGCAGGTCGACTATGAAGTAGAAAGTGGACCTAAAGGCTCGCATGCTAGCTCCGTTGTTCCTGTAGAAGGCAGCGCCGCAAAATAGGCGAATGCAAACTCATGTTAACCTCCATCAGTCGTCATTAACGGCTGACAGGTAAACAGAATATTGAAACCGCTCATTTAATACCTGTAACACAGGATTACGTGAGCGGTTTTTTTCGTTTTGGGGGCTCTAAAGTTGCTCACTGGACAATGAGCTCGAAGAGCTACTCCCCTTAAGCTAGGTCTTAAGAAGTATTAGACAGAAAAAAGACGCTTTAACATTATCGTTAAAGCGTCTTTCGTTTTGACTTTATCTATAACTTAGCTATCAGCCTAAGCAACTCGTTAGCAAATCACGTTCATGACTGGCTAACGATGAGTCCAATCACTATGCATCAATAAACGCGTTTAGCGTTGAGCTTGGGCGCATTAGTGTTGAAACCAATGCATCGTCAAGTAGGTAGTAACCACCTAAGTCGCCAGCCACACCTTGAGCGTTGTTCAGCTCTGCAACGATCGCTTCTTCACTTTCAGCCAGTTGACTTGCCACACCTGCAAACTCAGCAGCAAGATCAGCGTCAGCCGTTTGCTCAGCAAGCGCCTTAGCCCAGTATGCCGCTAGATAGTAGTGGCTACCACGGTTATCAAGCTCACCTACTCGACGTGAAGGAGACTTGTTGTTATCAAGGAACTCACCCGTCGCTTTATCAAGCGCATCAGCTAGAACTTGTGCTTTAGCGTTACCTGTTACTACGCTCAGGTGCTCTAGAGATGCCGCTAGTGCCAAGAATTCACCTAGAGAATCCCAACGCAGGTGGTTTTCTTTCTCTACTTGTTGAACATGTTTAGGAGCAGAGCCGCCAGCACCTGTTTCAAACAGACCACCACCGTTCATTAGTGGAACAATCGATAGCATCTTAGCTGATGTACCAAGCTCTAAAATCGGGAACAAGTCAGTTAGGTAATCACGTAATACGTTACCAGTAACCGAAATAGTATCTAGGCCTTCTTTGATACGAACCAGTGAGTATTGAGTCGCTTCAAGTGGAGCAAGGATCTTAATTTCAAGACCATCGGTATCGTATTCAGGAAGGTATGCTTCAACTTTCTTGATAAGCTGAGCATCATGTGCGCGTGACGCATCTAGCCAAAATACCGCTGGAACACCCGATGCACGAGCACGCGTTACCGCAAGCTTAACCCAGTCTTGGATTGGTGCATCTTTAACCTGACACATACGGAAGATATCGCCTTCCTCTACGTCTTGCTCAAGAAGCACAGCGCCTGAAGCGTCAACAACTTGAACCTGACCAGCAGCTTCAAGGATGAAAGTCTTATCATGAGAACCGTACTCTTCCGCTTTTTGAGCCATCAAGCCAACGTTTGGTACGCTACCCATCGTTGTTGGATCGAACGCGCCGTTCTCTTTACAGAAATCAATAACCGCTTGGTAAATGCTCGCGTAGCTACGATCTGGGATCATTGCTTTGGTATCTTTTTGCTTACCTTCTGGATCCCACATTTGACCAGAAGAACGCAGCATTGCAGGCATAGATGCATCCACAATGATATCGCTTGGTACGTGTAGGTTAGTAATGCCACGGTCCGAATCAACCATCGCTAGTGGTGGCTGAGTCTCGTATACCGCTTGCAGGTCAGCTTCGATTGCTTCTTTCTGCTCTTGAGGAAGCGCATCAATCTTCGCGTAGACATCACCGATGCCGTTATTTACATCAACGCCTAGCTCTTCAAACAGCTGACCGTGTTTAGCAAATACGTCTTTGTAGTAAACCTTAACCGCGTGACCAAAGATCACTGGGTCAGATACTTTCATCATCGTCGCTTTCAAGTGAAGAGAAAGCAGTACACCTTGCTCTTTAGCCGATGCGATTTCTTTTTCGAAGAATGCAACCAAAGCGGCCTTATTCATCACTGACGCATCAATGATCTCTTTATCTTGCAGTGCAAAAGCTGGCTTCAATGTTTTCTTCGCACCATCTTTGCCAACGAATTCAATGCTAACTTCTGTAGCACCTTCAATGGTTACTGACTTTTCGCTACCGAAGAAGTCTTTGTCGTCCATACTTGAAACGTGCGACTTAGAATCTGCAGACCAAGCACCCATTGAGTGTGGGTTCTTCTTCGCGTAGTTTTTAACAGAAAGTGGAGCGCGGCGATCCGAGTTACCTTCACGCAATACTGGATTTACTGCACTGCCTTTGATTTTGTCGTAAGTCGCTTTTACTGCTTTCTCTTCGTCAGTGTTTGCTTCTTCTGGGTAATTAGGAAGTGCGTAACCTTTTGACTGTAGCTCTTTGATTGTTGCTTGAAGCTGAGGTACAGATGCAGAGATGTTTGGAAGCTTGATAATGTTTGCTTCTGGTGTCTTAGCCAATTCACCTAGTTCTGCTAATGCATCACCAATACGTTGCTCTTCGTTCAAATAGTCAGGGAAGTTGGCAATAATACGCCCTGCAAGTGAAATGTCGCGAGTATCAACGTTAATACCAGAAGAAGCTGTAAAAGATTGAATGATAGGCAGCAGAGAGTATGTTGCTAGCGCCGGAGCTTCGTCTGTAATGGTATAGATGATCGTTGGTTTTTCAGTAGGCATGAAATTTCCCTATAGTTCTTACAAGCTCATTTAAAGTAGTGAGCGTGTTATAAATTGACCAGTAAGCCACTCTAAGAGTGAAAACTGCTTACTCGATAGTCGTACTCTATCTTATTTTTCATACAATCTTGATGACAGCATGAACCAAATCCGTGAGTGCGTTGTTATAATAAAACACGAAGGTATAATTAAACAAATCAGGCTTAAGAGTCCATCAACTTGTTCTATTTTGTGTCTTTTAGGCGCGCAAATGATAGCTCAATTCCGTTTCAGTGAAAACTTTTCAGCACACTTCGTTTACATTTTTGCAAGGTAGTTAACATGTCTACTCGCTCACGCAGCGCATCTCGTTCAGACAAACCGGCTCGTTCTGGTGCAACATTAAAACAAAGCGGTAATAGACAAAGCCGAAGCAGTGATAAGAATAACACTGGCAATTCGCACAACAAATCTCACTCAAGCAAGCACCGATATAAAGGCAAGCCTACCAATGCAAAACCTAAGGTTGCGCTCGAAGATCGCAAAGTCATTTTGTTCAACAAGCCTTTCGATACTCTCAGCCAGTTCACTGATGGCGAAGGCAGGAAAACACTCGCCGACTTTATTCCGGTTAAAGATGTTTACGCGGCGGGTCGACTTGATCGCGACAGTGAAGGATTAATGGTCTTGACCAATGATGGCATCTTCCAAGCTAAATTAACTCAACCAAACTCAAAATCGCCAAAGACTTACTGGGTGCAGGTTGAAGGCGCACCTTCTGAGGAAGATTTAGATAAATTGAGAAAAGGCGTGGAGCTAAAAGACGGCATGACACTGCCTGCTCAGGTCGAGATGATGTCTGAACCTGTTGTGTGGGAAAGAACCCCTCCAGTTAGGTTTAGAGCTGCAATACCGACTACATGGATAGCGATGACTATCATTGAAGGACGTAACCGTCAGGTAAGGCGTATGACAGCCAATATCGGCTTCCCTACCCTGCGCCTCATTCGCTATTCGATGGGTAATATGAACGTCGGTGAGCTTCAGCCTGGTGAGTGGAGAGAGGTAAAGCTTTAACCGCTTGAACGAATAGAGCCAGCAGCTAGTGCTCCTGGCTTCGCTCCCTTAAAACACAGTCATCAACGTTGATTGAGTTCGTTTACTGCTGATCAACCAACCATTTACGGAGTGATTTACGCTCAGTTGGCGACAATTTCAAATACGACATTTTTGCTTTTTGCATTTCTAGGCTATCTTGGCCTACAGACTTAGCTGCTTGTTGCTTACCGTTTACTAAACTTGCACCGGCAACCGTTGCAATGACATTACCCGCAAAGCTGATGCCATTGGCTGCGTTATAAATCGCAAGTTGTTCGTCAAGGTTTGAATATGGGAGCATGCCCTTTTTCCCCACCATTTTGATTTGGTCGTAATCTATATCGCTGCCATTGAGGCTCACATTCCAGTCAATCGTATCGCCTTCAAACACTTTTCTTGCTTGAGGTACGTCCTTCAGTTTCGGACCGTCGATTTCCAGTTCGCCACCATTAACATCCAAGGTAAGAATATAAGGCGCTGAAGTGAAGTTGCCACGCTGCTCACCTCGCCCCAACATCGTATCAATGCGTAACACGATTTGATTCGATCCTGTGGTAAGCATAAACGGTTCATCCATCTGCTTTTGACTATTGATAAATAACACTTCAACCCCTTGAGCCGCATCTAGCTCGGTCGACGAATTGGTGTTTGCATATGCATTCGGGACACTCAACGCAGAAAGCGTCATTAAAATCGAAGTCCAAATAGTACGTTTCATGATTTAACCCTTTTTTATCATTAAGTCTTATACCCAAATAACCTCGAGGTCTCGCTAACACCATGCATAAAAATATAGCTTACTAGCCAGAGATTTAAGCTCAGTTGGGTATAACACTGACAGCTTTCTTATATAATCAAAAAGGCCGCATAAATGCGACCTTTGTTTACATTCAACTTGATATCAAGTGATTAGAATGTGTAGTACATACCAGCAACAACACCGTCACCTTCAACTTTGTTGTTGTTATCAGCTACATCTTCTGCATCAGTATATTCAACGAATGCTAAGATGTTGCTAGAAACTGAGTAATCAGCACCGATAGTGTAGTAGTTGATTTCTTCATCGTTATCACCGTCAGTGAAACCGAATGACGTGTATAGACGTGCTTTTTCGATTTGGTAATCTAGAGCTGCAGAAATTGTGTCTAGATCTGAAGCACCATCGATGTCTTCAAAGATGTAGTTCACTGCTGCACCGAAGTTACCTAGAGTAAGGCCAGCTTTCGCACCCATTACACTGTAATCGTTGCCTTTCTTACTGCGATTACCTTGGTCTTGGTAAGTTGCGCCAAGAGTGAACATCTCATCGAAAGTGTATTCAGCAGATACACCGTATGCAGCATCTTCATTTTCATCTGAAGATAGGTAAGTATCAGCGATTAACTTAAGACCACCAGTTGTGTACTTCGCTGAAATTGCATGACCAGCAGACTCAAGAGAGCTAACAAAGTCATCCATGTAACCTAAACCTTCGTTAGTGTTGTCTAGTGTTACTGCGTCTAGAGAGTCACCGAAGTCACCTACTTCACCAGCAGCAATACCGAAGTTTTCACCAATATTGAAACCGAAGTAAAGGTCATCAGTTTGCATTGAATTATCGTCACTTACCTTACCTTTCCAACCATCAAAACCGTTACCGTTTTGGATTTCGAAAGAGCCGAATGCAGATACGCTATCGTTCAACTTATGCGTTGCATCGATTTGGATTTTTGCCCATAGATCCACGTCAATGTCAGACTTGGTTTTTGTAGCTGCACCATTAACTGTTGTTGTTGATTCAGCAGTACTTAGGTAAGTATCGATTTCACCTTTAACGTTGAACGCTGTAGTGCCGTCGTCATAAATGTTGCCTGCTGCTAGCGTAGAAGTTGAGATACCCGCTAGTGCTAATGCGATTAGAGTCTTTTTCATAATAAATCCACTGCCTTTTCTAAGAATGGGAGATCCTTGCCCGGTTCCCTATTATTTTTGTGACTAGTAATTACCACTCTTTGTTGGCTAACCACTGTCACTAAATTTCGATGTCTAGATTGCAAAAGATTATCCTGCGTGTCAAATAAACTAAAAAAACACTCAAAAAAACATAAACAACTAAAAATCAAACACTTACATTTTTTTCATTATTTTACGAGTGACTTATCCTTAGTTTTATTGGGAAATATAATAACTATAAAAACAAAAAATACAGCATTAAAAACCATAAAAATAAAAACAAAGACACTAAATAAGAATTTCATACCTGATAGCCAGTCTTTTTTAATGTTTATATTTCACAAGATAAATAAAATAGTTAAGTTCCTGATGGTTCAGTTTTTTTTGTGAACGAGATCTACCTTTGATTCAAAAGCGAGCTATTTTGCCGTAAATGTACCGGCTAGTGATATGTGCTACTATCCTCGCTCCGTTACGTAGGTCACAGTATGCTAACTACTAAAATTCAAAACTCTATCCGCACCAGTTATCAAAACCTCCAAGATCAGTTGGACAACTTTGTACCTCGACGTGCTCAAAATTACCTTGTTGCAGAAATAGCAAAGACACTTTGTGGGCAATACCACAAAAGTAATCGCATGATTGTTGCAGAGGCAGGAACGGGGATTGGCAAATCACTGGCTTATTTGATGGCGACGATTCCTGTTGCGGTACTCAACAATCGAAAAATCGTCATTTCAACGGCGACGGTTGCACTTCAAGAACAACTCGTCAATAAAGACCTCCCTCTATATAGAAGACTTACTGATAGAGAGTTCTCTTTTATACTCGCCAAAGGTAGACAGCGTTATTGCTGTGCCGAGAAGTTAGCCGCTGCTTGTGGAGTTGATGGTGGACAAATGGCTATGTTCGACGCCAAACCAAAGAAAAAGGATACCGAACAACTTCAAACCATGTACCGTAGTTTGGCTCAAGGCAAATGGGATGGCGACCGCGACTCATGGCCGAAACCAATCGACAATATAATTTGGCAAATGATTGTCAGTGATAAGCACAGCTGTAATAACAGTATGCCTTCTCATAGAGACTGCCCTTTCCAAAAAGCACGCTCGGAGCTAGATAAAGCGGACGTGATTATCGCCAATCACAGTTTAGTGATGGCTGACGCAGACCTAGGCGGTGGAGTTATTCTTCCAGAACCTGAGAATAGTATCTATATCTTCGACGAGGCCCATCATTTACCTCACGTAGCAAGAGACCACTCGTCTGCAGCGGCGAGCTTAAAAGGCGCCGCATCTTGGTTAGAGCGCTTAAATCAATCCATCACCAAGCTTTCGGGCCTCGCGGACGAAAAGCGCGTTAATCGATTCAGAAATGAACTGCAAGATTCAGTACAGCAGCTGATTCCCACTCTGAATCAGCTAAACAAACAATTTGACACCGCCCATTTTGAAGACGGGTTGTTTCGTTTTGAGCACGGCGAGCTACCCGAATGGCTAGAAAGTGAATCTAAAGATCTCAAGCAGCTCACTCAAAAGGCGAGTCAAGCCGTCGCAAAAGTTGCAGACCTCATTGCTGAACGTGTTAAAGACGGTGAACTTTCAGCGAAATTAGCCGAGCCCGCACTCGCTGAAATAGGTTTCTATATACAAAGGACAGAGAATCTAGCGCAAGTATGGCGCCTAATGGCGGAACCTAAGCGAGAAAAGGGGGCGCCGTTAGCGCGTTGGCTTGAGTTAAACAAAGAGAGTGAAGGCGATATCGTCGTGAATGTTTCACCATTAGAGGTGGGCTGGCAACTTGACCAACAGATTTGGAGCCGCTGTGTTGGAGCCGTCTTAGTTTCTGCGACAATGAGAGCGCTAAATTCCTTCAGCTTCTTCAGTCATCAAGCCGGTATCAGTCAAAAAGCGGAAGATGGTGTGCAATTTCTGGCTTTAGCGTCACCGTTTGATTATCAGAATCAAGCAGAGCTGATCGTTCCAGCTATGAAATACGAACCGCAAGCGCCTCAGTTTACCGAATATCTTATTGAAATTTTGCCTAAGATAATAGAAGAAAACAAAGCCAATCTCATTTTATTCTCTTCTTACTGGCAAATGAATAAAGTTGCAGAAGCTTTGGCAACAAATTTCGTTAAAAAGTCATGGGCTTTACAGGTTCAAGGTGATACTTCACGCACTGAAATCCTAAAAAAACATAAAAAACTCATAGACCAAGGTAAAACAAGCGTTCTTTTTGGGACTGGCAGCTTTTCAGAAGGCCTTGACCTACCAGGAGCACTTCTTGAAAACCTAGTTATTACCAAGATTCCTTTTGGCGTTCCAACCTCCCCAGTAGAACAAGCACATTCAGAATATATTGAATCACGTGGCGGTAATCCCTTTATGCAGATTACTGTTCCAGATGCGAGTAAAAAGCTTATTCAATCTGTCGGTCGGCTACTGCGAAAAGAACGAGATTCTGGTAAAGTTACCATCCTTGATAGACGTATAGTGACGAAGCGATACGGGAAGTCCCTACTCGACTCGCTACCGCCTTTTAAAAGAACAATAAATTACTAATTTTCCTACCATTAAGGTAGTTATGGGCCAGTTATCGCTAGGCCCTTCATTCACAACCCAACATGACTAATCCATCGATTATTCGTGTGGCTGTACGACCAGCCGACAACGAGAACACTAGCTATTTATGGAAATGATTGAACCAACCATGTTGGTTATTCTTGCTCTGGTTGCATTTGCAGCTGGCTTTATTGATGCTGTCGCCGGTGGTGGTGGGATGTTAACCGTCCCCGCTTTGTTATCACTTGGCCTGCCACCACACATTGCGTTGGGTACCAATAAGCTCGCTGCGACGTTTGCCTCATCGACAGCGGCTTTTACGTATTACCGTAAGAAATTATTTAAACCCGAGTGCTGGGTCAACGCATTTATAGCAACGCTAATAGGTGCGACTATTGGCACATTAACCGTTGATGCAATCAGTACTGAATGGTTAGAGAAAGTCTTACCGCTCATTATTTTAGCGGCGGCAGTCTATACCATTTTCCACAAGACTCCAGACGTGAGCCACGATGTGTCTCCTAAACCGTGTCCGGTACTTAAAAGAAAACAAAAGTACCAAGGGTTCATTCTTGGGTTTTACGATGGTGTTGCAGGCCCAGGAACCGGCGCATTTTGGACCGTAAGTTCTATGGCACTTTACCGCCTGAATATCTTACTTGCTTCTGGCCTAGCTAAAGCAATGAACTTTACCAGTAACTTCACTTCTTTGGTAACTTTCGCCATTTTGGGTCATATTGATTGGGTTCTTGGTTTAACCATGGGTGTTTGCTTAATGGCAGGGGCATTTGTTGGTGCACACTCTGCGATTCGTTTTGGTGCGACGTTTATACGACCTGTCTTTGTGACTGTGGTCAGTGTTCTTGCAATTAAACTGGCTTACGAAGCGTGGTTTGTAAACTTATAGCTACCAGCAAACAGGAAGCAACATGAATCAGTTTTCAAAACTAAAAAGTGTTATTGACACCTTGATTGGCCATTGCTCTCAGGTCGATAAATCTCGTGGTGCTTACCATCAAGCATTGTTTGATCGAGCCTTGTTTAAGTGTGGCTCCTCTATTCTGCTTCCTTATGCACTTGAAACTCAGGCGACTTATAACACCATCATTCGTGAACAGGACACCAATCAACTCACTTCATCACGAGCGAATTACCTAACTGAAAAACTGACCAACCAGATTGCAGCGATTCAACGAGAGTTAGCGAATCACGATTTGCGTCTAGATAGAAAAAGTAAATCAGAGAAAAGTTTAAACGATTTATACAATGAACTTGCACAGCATCAAGATTGGCAAAAGCGGCTAGTCGATTTAGTTCAAGCACGAAAGTTAGCGTTTGATTCTGCGCCTCGCCACAGTAAGAAAAAAGCGGAAGAGGCTTGGCAGTTAGCAAAAGAGCGATTAGAACGCTGTGAAGACTCAATGAAAAATATTGAGAGACTGATTAACTTAGAGAACCCTAAGCGAAATGAACACTGATAACACACCATCACCACTGGATAACGCACCAGAAGAAGTTAAGTTAGCTGTCGACCTGATCTATCTGCTCGAAAGCAACGAAATCGATCCAAAAGTCGCGTTAGAAGCAATCAAAATTGTCCAGCAAGATTTACAAGCCAAACTAGCATCTAGCATCTAGCATCTAGCATCTAGCATCTAGCATCTAGCATCTAGCATAAAAATATACAGGATTCACATGTACCAACTCAGCTTTTCTATGCCCGAGTTTCTTGAAAACTACTGGCATAAAAAACCAACCATCTTAAAGGGTGGCTTCCAAAACTTCGTCGACCCAATTTCGCCGGAAGAACTTGCTGGTTTATCGATGGAAGAAGAAGTGGATTCTCGCTTTGTCTCTAACCTCGACAATCAGTGGACTGCAGAACACGGCCCATTCTCTGAAGAAAAGTTTGGCGAATTAACCGAAACTCATTGGCAACTGATCGTTCAAGCAGCGAACCACTGGCACCAAGGCGCAAATCAGCTGACTGAGGCGTTCCAAGCGTTACCAAACTGGTTATTCGACGATCTCATGATCTGCTACTCAGCACCTGAAGGCGGCGTAGGCCCACATATTGATCAATACGATGTCTTCATCATTCAAGGTCAAGGCAAACGTCAATGGAAGGTTGGCGCTAAAGATGTTGGCCAATACAAAGAGACTGTTCAAGCGTCTGCACTTCGTCAAATTGAAGGTTTTGACCCAATCATTGATGAAACTTTAGAGCCGGGCGATATCCTTTATATCCCACCAGGTTTCCCACATGAAGGGAGCACGTTAGAGCCGTCAATGAGCTACTCTATTGGCTACCGCTCGCCTAAAGAACAAGAACTGATCAGCAACTTTGCCGATTTTGTGCTTGCTCATGATATGGGTGACGTACACCTGCACGATCCAGAATTCAAAATGCAAGAAGGCTACGGAAAAATTCGTTCATCGGATTTAAGCAATCTCACAGACATGTTGAAATCTGCACTAGAGCAACCTGAAACCATCAGTGAATTCATGGGTTGTCTGCTAAGCCAATCACGCCACCAGCTTGATATCGTTGCTCCAGAGCCACTATGGACTCAAGAAGAGATCGCTCAACACTTAGAGTCTGAAGGTGAGATTCACCGAGTATCAGGCTTAAAGGCGCTCTACCACGAAAATGAAAGCAACACTGCTTACATCAATGGCGAAGTGGTTAAGGTTGATGAAGCGGATTCTTCGTTACTCAACATACTTTGCGATGAGACCATGATTACCTCGGCTACTGCCCTATCTCCTTCGGGCATAACTGTCGTGACTGAATTGGTCAACAAAGGCTACTGGTTTATCGAAGAGTAAGCAGCGTCAACCGCTGGTTATTGCCTAGCCTCTAAATAAACAATTAAAAAAGGGACAAATGAAATCTTCATTTGTCCCTTTTTCTATTCAAGAACTGGTTAAGGCTTAATGCTTATACCTTGAACTGATTGACCAACTTCTGTTGTTGTTGAGACAGTTGGTCAATTTCATTGCCGACTTGCTCAGAAGCCGCGGCTTGCTCCAAGATCTTCGCACTCAAATCGCGAATATTAACCACGCTTTGATTTACTTCACCGGAAACCGATTGTTGCTCTTCGGCTGCTCGAACGATCTGACTGTTCATATCACTGATCGCCTCAATAGAAGTAAAGATCGACCCCAGATCTTCAACTGCTTTCTGAACGTGTAGTGCTGTATCGTTAGCTAGGATATTGCCTTCTTGTATTGCTTCAACGACATCTTGAGTTCCAGCATGAACCTTGTCGATCACCGCTCTGATCTCACCAACCGATGACTGGGTGCGACTTGCGAGGTTTCTTACCTCATCCGCAACAACCGCAAAGCCACGACCTTGTTCGCCAGCACGAGCCGCTTCAATCGCCGCATTCAATGCCAGTAAGTTAGTTTGCTCAGAGATCCCTTCAATCACACTTAAGATCTCTGTGATGTTTCCGTTATTTTTTGCCAATTCTTCAACAATAGGAACAGCACTCGACATACGCTCCACCAGCTTTCTCATTTCACCGGCTGAAAGTTCGATGACTTGTTGCCCTTGTTGAGCAGAACGATTCGCTTCGCACGCTGCATCAACGGCCACTTCTGCATTTTGTACCACTAAGCCCGCAGTTTGAGTCATCTCTTCGGCCGCTGTCGCCACAAGATCGACTTCTTTAAATTGAGATTCACTGCTTTCTCTGGTGCTTGATGCCGATGCTTTAGCCTGGCTTGTCGTACTCGCCACTTGTTCAGTGGTGTGAATAACTTCTTTGATCGTGTGTTGTAACTTGTCTAAGAATAAGTTGAACCCTTTAGATAGCTGACCAATTTCGTCTTGAGATTTCACTTCCAAACGCTGTGTCAAATCACCTTCACCAGAAGCAATATCATTAAGTCGCTCAACCACTTGTCGAATAGGCTTCACAATTGAAAGGGAAGCAAATGCGATGATGGCTAAGCCGAACAAAATGAATACGGTACCTGCAATTACTTCCGTCTTGATGCCTTCACTTAGCTTAGTACTAATGATGGAATCCAATTTGTTGGCATCAGCGACGACGCTCTCTCTTGGAATCTCGACAACACCCCCCAAGTTTGGTTAGCTGCAACAACAGGTGCAAAGGCAAGTAACCACTCACCGTTCTCGCTCCATTGCGTTGTCACTTCACCACCAAAGATAAAGTCGGTCATTAAATCACTGTTTGTATTGCCACTTTGGAAAGTTGAACCGACTGCAATGCTTGAATCATCAGAAGCGATGACCGAACCATCTAGACTAACCACGTAAGCTTTACCCGCACCGTTAAACAAGCTCTGGTCAGATTGAGTAATCACACTCGTTAAACCATCAAGTCTTAGATCAATACCAAGAAAACCAATAGCAACGTCGTCAACCAAAATAGGGACTGAAATAGAGGACGTAAGTAGTGCTACACCACCGCTGTTCACGACTCTCGGCGTACTAATACACGTTTGCCCTGAAGACAAAGGACAGTAAAAACGTTCACTATTGCTGTCATCATTCAAGATAGATTCTGAAAGAACGTTCGCTAGAACATTTTCACCGTTATCTGCCACCTTCCAGTAAGGAGCAAAACGACCTTTTTCGTTAGAACCAACATAATCAGCATCGACATAATTCGCATCTTCACTATCGAGCAAGTCAGGCTTGAAAACTAGATACGCTCCTTGAATAGAGTCGAAGTTTAAAACCGAGCGACGAACCATTTCATCCAAGGCGGTACGAAGCTCTTCACTTGGTGTAAAGTTTTCGTCTGCATTGTTTTTTAGAAACTGAGCACTGGCCGCAAGCATTTCTGCGCGGTAAATAGCTTCGTCTACATAACGTTGAGTTTCTTGAGCATTAAGCAGAGAAACAGACGCCAGCAGCTGCTGAGTTTTATTGATAACTGATTCTGAACTTTGAGATTTGATGACTTGTTGATTGCTCGTTGCGTTGTAGATCGAGAAACCAATAAGAGACAGTGACGTAATGATTAAACAACAACCTGCTAAGAGGGTTATTTTCCACTGTACCGATAGAGAGCGCATTTAATATCCTTATTTAAGCCAAAAGACTTCCATAACCATAACTATCACATCGACAACGAATTGCTGTACAAAATGCAAACAAGTTAGACGAATAGCTTAGCGGATAATTACAGCACAAATTGCTTACATATAAAACGAAAGTTTATACAAATGTTAATAGAGCGTGTTTTCTTCCTTTTTTCTGTGATTTAAAATGATGTACTCATATAATCATTGGCTGTGTTGCTTAGGTTTTAGCGCTTTGGACATAGCCAGAACATCGATATTTAAAGGAAGCCCACTCCACCCTCTCCCTCTTTAAAATGCAGCAATTTCGGATTAGTTTTTATAATCCAAGTTATAGATTTTTATCTTGCTCAACTTCACACTTTTTGATTGCTAAGCCCGCAATCAAGCTCTAATATCTCGCGCCTAGATTCCCTGAACACTTTATTCATTTGGCTCTCCTTTAATGGAGCGCTAAGGCTTTTTACGTCTTAATTTTTGGAGAGATACGCAAATGTCCGCCTCGTTTCCATTAGCGAAACTTACCTTTTTAATCGCTATTCTGACTGCCGTAGGTCAAATGACTCAAACGATGTACGTGCCTTCTATCGGTCATATGGCAGGTGAGTTCTTAGTTTCGGCATCTTCACTGCAGGCAGTGATGGCGTGTTACTTGATCCCTTATGGTCTGTCGCAATTTGTTTACGGCCCACTTTCAGATCGCCTAGGTCGTAAACCGATCATCGTGATTGGTTTGATCATCTACATCATCGGTACTTTGGTAGCATTGTTCGCTCACGAATATGAATGGTTCTTAGCGGGCAGCTTTATCCAAGGTTTGGGCATCGGTTGTGGTGGTGCGATGTCTCGTACATTGACTCGCGACTGTTTTGAAGGCGCAGAGCTGCACCGTGCAAACAGCTTGATTAGCATGTGTGTGATTTTCTCACCATTGATGGCTCCTGTACTGGGTGGTTACCTAACAGAAGTTTTCGGCTGGCGTTCTAGCTACTTATTCCTTGCGCTGTTTGGTATTGCTGTTGTGATCACTATGATGACGAGCATGATGGAAACACTGCCGAAAGAACGACGCAAGCATGAATCGGTTGCCAACAGCTACAAGTTCGTTCTGTCTGATAAACGTTTCCAAGGTTTCTTATTGGTATTAGTCGCAACCTTTGCTGGTGTAGCCGTATTTGAAGCAGCGGCAGGTGTGTTGCTTGGTGGCGTACTTGGCTCACCGGCAACCACAGTAAGCTTGCTGTTTGTCTTGCCTATTCCAGGTTACTTAGTCGGTGCAGGCTTATCTAGTTACATCGCACAACGTCGCTCTGAGCGCCGTGCATTGAATGTTGGTCTGGTTGCGATATTGGTAGGCTCAACAGTGGTATTGATACCGGGTCTGTTTGGTCAAACAACAGCATTAACTTTGATTGGCGGTGCCACAATTTACTTCTTGGGCGCTGGCATATTATTCCCAGCAGCAACAACAGGGGCACTTTCGCCATTCCCGTACCACGCTGGTACTGGAGGTGCGATTTTAGGTGGTATGCAAAACCTAGGTGCTGGCATCGCAACACTATTGGCATCGTTCTTCCCAGCTCAAGACCAACTGCCACTCGGTTGCCTGATGATTGCTATGTCATTCATCGCTATGCTTGGTTTACGTTGGGTTAATCGTAAACCTGACCACTCAAACGAAATGCCATTGGCTATTTAACGTAAAACTCGAATCTTGCTAAACAAAGGAAAGGGACATACTGAAAAGTGTGTCCCTTTTTGTTGCACATTTATTCCTTCCACTCTCACGTATCAGTAATTTCATTTAACATTGCTTTGATTTTTTGAAAACAATAACAGACACTTACGATGAAGGTGCATATCCAGAATCCAATTATAAATAATATCACTGGAAGAACACCAACGTACCTGAACTCTCACAACAAAGGATGCTGGCATTAAAACGAGTAAGGTACACACTAAGGATATACAGATGCGTATCGCTTTAACCACATTAGCCGTATCAATAGCGCTTGTCGCCGGATGCAGCAATCAAGGAATCTCAACCATGAACCACTACTCTCAATCACAGCTCGTCGCTCAGCAAACCCAAGCACCCGTTGCTAAGAAAGTCCCTCACGCAATGACGATTCATGGTGAAACCCGAATCGATGATTACTATTGGATGCGCGATGATGCACGCCTAGATCCAGAGATATTGCAACAACTTGAGCAAGAGAATCAGTACGCAGATACGGTGTTGAAACATACAGAAGCAGCGCAAAAACAATTATTTGAAGAGATTAAAGGCCGAATCGCGAAAGACGACAATTCGGTACCGGTTCGCAAAGGCAGTTACTACTACTCGAATAAGGTCACAGGCGACAACGAATACCCAGTTCACCTGCGTGAAAAAAACTTTTTAGGCACAGACAAGCAAGTCATCTTAGATGTAAACGAGCTAGCAAAAGAGCATGAATTCTTCAGTATTGGTGGCTTAACGATCAGCCCAGACGAAAACTTGTTGGCCTATGGCGAAGATACGCTAAGCCGCCGCATTTACACCATCAAGATCAAAGACCTCACAACAGGTGAATACCTAAAAGATGAAATTGAAGGCGCTTCAAGTGCTATCGCGTGGCAAAACGACAACCAAGCCTTCTACTACATCAAAAAAAATCCACAAACATTGCTGGGTTATCAAGTTTACCGCCACGTGTTAGGCACAGCTCAGGCAAGCGATCAGTTAATCTACGAAGAAGCCGATAGCGCTTACTACACCTCTTTGAGTAAAAGCAAAGATGGAGAACAGGTCTACATTTGGCATTCGAGCACAGAAACCAGCGGTGTCTCAGTCATCGATGCCAACAACCCAAAGGCTACAGCTGAGGCTTTCTACCCAAAAGAGAGCGGCATAGAGTACAGCATCGCTAAGCTAGGTGATTGGTATTACATCTACACCAACTACCAAGCGGTCAACTTCCGTTTAATGAAAGTCACAACCGAAGAGATGCATGATCGCTCAAAATGGGTCGATGTCATCCCAGCAGACGATAATACTCAGCTTGTAGATTTCGAGTTGTTTGATGACCATCTTGTCTACGAGCAACGCGCGGATGGCTTGTCTACAGTGAAAGTTCGCCAACTCTCAACAGGCCACGAGTTTCCACTTGAATTTAACGACACCGCATTTGCCGCTTACCTAACGAGTAACTATGAATTAGATAACGCAAAAGTTCGTATCTATTACAGCAGCTTAACCACGCCAGGTACTTACTATGATTTCGACCTAAGTACAGGTGAATCCGAACTCATGAAGCAAACACCCGTATTAGGTGATTTCGAAGCGGATAACTACCAATCAGAGCGAATCATGATTACGGCTCGCGATGGTAAGCAAGTTCCTGTCTCTTTGGTTTATCGTAAAGACTTATTTAAGAAAGACGGCACTAACCCAATCTACCAATACGGCTATGGGTCTTACGGCTCTACGATTGAACCTACCTTCAGCTCAACTCGCCTAAGCCTACTGGATAGAGGTTTTGTTTATGCCATCGCACATGTCCGCGGTTCAGAAATGCTTGGTCGCCCTTGGTATGAAGATGGCAAAAAACTGACCAAACAAAACACGTTCAACGACTTTATTGATGTAACCAAAGAGCTTGTTGAAGAAGGCTACGGCGCGAAAGATAAAGTGTTCGCCGTTGGGGGGTCTGCTGGCGGTCTATTGATGGGAGCAATCATCAACCAAGCACCAGAACTGTACCGTGGTATTGGTGCACATGTTCCGTTTGTAGACATTGTGACAACCATGCTCGATGAATCGATCCCTCTAACCACCAATGAGTATGACGAATGGGGTAACCCGAACGATAAAGCCTACTACGATTACATGCTGGGGTACTCACCGTACGACAACATTAAGGTACAAAACTACCCGAACATGTTGGTAACGACAGGCCTGCATGACTCACAGGTGCAGTACTTTGAGCCAATGAAATGGGTTGCGAAGCTGCGTGAAATGAAAACAGACAACAACGTATTGCTGTTCAAAACCGATATGGAAGCCGGTCACGGTGGCGCTTCTGGCCGATTTAAACGATTAAAAGAAGACGCACTTGAATACGCGTTCTTTTTGGATTTACTTAAGACTCAATAGATTCTACGTAACTGTAAGTATTCACATCATTTAATGTCGCCATTTTGTCTCTACAAAGTGGCGACAGAAATTATTAAGCATGGTTAAATACGATGAACCATGAAATCCACCAAATCAAAAACCTTTAAAAACAAGCAGTGACAAAGGTTTACGAGAGGTATAAAAACAAATGAAAGTAATTAGCTTCAACATCAACGGTCTTAGAGCCCGCCTTCACCAACTGCAAGCTATTATCGACAAACACCAACCCGACGTGATTGGTCTGCAAGAGATAAAAGTGCACGATGAAGCCTTCCCAATTGCTGATGTTGAAGCAATGGGCTATAAGGTTTACTTCCACGGTCAAAAAGCCCACTACGGTGTGGCAATGTTGTGTAAGCAAGAGCCTATTTCTGTGCAGAAGGGTTTCCCAACAGATAATGAAGACCATCAAAAACGCATGATCATGGCGACGTTTGAAGATGAAAATGGTGAAAAGGTTACCGTGCTAAATGGCTACTTCCCTCAAGGGGATAACATCAAGCATGAAACAAAATACCCGTACAAACGCCAGTTCTACAAAGACTTGATGACTTACCTAAATGACTACCACAACAAAGACGAACAAGTCATTGTGATGGGCGACATTAATATCAGCCCTATCGACGCAGACATCGGCATCGGTGAACCTAATGCGAAACGTTGGTTGAAAACAGGTAAGTGCTCTTTCCAACCAGAAGAGCGAGAATGGTTGAAAACACTGATGGATTGGGGTTTTGTGGATAGCTTCCGCTTACTGCACCCTGAAGTAAACGACCAATACTCGTGGTTTGACTACCGCTCGAAAGGTTTCGTGGACAACCGCGGCCTACGAATTGATGTAGTACTTGCGACTCAGAAGCTTGCTGATAAGTGTACTGAAGCAGGCATCGATTACGAACTGCGTGGCATCGAAAAGCCGTCTGACCACGCGCCAATTTGGTCAACGTTTAAGTAATCAACAGCAACAGAATCTGCTCATAAAAAACGGCGCTATAGAAGCGCCGTTTTGTTAATTATGATGTGTAATTAGCTAAGTGGTCTTAAGTAAGCTAAGAAACGTTTCTCTGCGAATTTGAAAATCGCAATGATGATAAACGTCAACCCCATGTAAAACAGACCTGCTGTTAGGAAAGATTCAAACGGAGCATAGTAGCGAGAGTTAACCAAACGAGCTGCACCCGTTAGATCCATAATCGTCACAATACCTGCAACGGCTGAGCCGTGAAGCATGAAGATAACTTCGTTACTGTAAGCCGGTAATGCACGACGTAGAGCACTTGGTAAGATGATACGACGGTAAGTCTTCGGTGTGCTCATGCCGTAAGCTTTTGCTGCTTCCACTTCACCTTTCGGTAAGCCATTAATCGCACCGCGAATGATCTCAGCAGTATAAGCTGACGTGTTAAGAATGAATGCCACCAAAGCACAGAACCACGCGTTTTCCCATAATGTGTCTTTCACTGGGAAGAATTGGTCCATACCGTAGTAAATCAGGTACAGCTGAACCAGTAATGGCGTACCACGGAAGAAATAGATGAATGACCAAGCCGGAGCATTAATCAGCATATTTGGACTGTTACGAGCGATAGCTAGTGGTATGGCGACGAATAAGCCAATGATCAAAGCAACGCAAACCATCCAAGCCGTTGTCCATAAACCACCAAGGTAAATCGGCAGGCTTTCAATTATCAATGAAAAGTCCATAACTACCTCGCGTGGATACTGAATTTACGTTCAACCAGCTTAAGTAAGCCCGTTGAAACACTGGTGAAGAATAAGAAGATAATCGCCACAGTCATGTAGAAAGTGAATGGCATTTTGGTTGAACCCGCCGCCAGTGCACTAACACGTACCATGTCTTCTAGGCCAATAATCGAAACCAGCGCAGTGGTTTTAAGTAATACCAGCCAGTTATTCCCAAAACCCGGTAATGCGTGACGAATCATCTGCGGTAGCAGTATGCGGTGAAACGCCTTTACAGGGCTCATACCATAAGCTTTTGCCGCTTCCATTTCACCGCTGTCGACAGCCATGATGGCACCACGGAACGTTTCTGCCATATAGGCACCGAAAATAAAGCCTATGGTTAAGACACCAGCAACAAATGGGCTGACATCAATATAATCAGGTAAGTAAGCGGTCCATTCGTGGTTAGGATCACTGGATGCAAACCACTCGTTGAGCCACTCGTTGATGGAATACAAACTGTTGTTTAAAAGGATTTGTCCACCAAAGAAAATCAGCATCATCAGTACGAGATCGGGAATGCCTCGAATGACGGTTGTGTAGAGGGTTGCAATAGCACGAGCCCAGCGATAAGGCGCGAGTTTTGCTAAGGCACCTAGCATACCAAGAACCATAGCTAAAATTAGCGACAGCAAGGCAACTTCGATTGTGAGCACCGCCCCTTTCAGGATCGACGCTTCATATCCTTGTAAATCAAACATAATGGATTCCAACAGAACTGCGAAAAAGTTGGTAAGACAGGGAGAGGAGAACCTCTCCCTTAAGAATTGACGCTAAAGATTACTGACCGTATACGTCGTAGTTGAAGTATTTAGCCGCGATATCTTGGTAGATGCCTTTTTCACGTAGTGAAAGGATTGCCGCATCTAATTGCTTAGTCAGATCTTTGTCTTGCTTACGAACAGCAATACCCATACCTTCACCGAACCACTTAGGATCCGTTAGAGAGGGGCCAACAAACTCGTAGTCTTCACCACCAGCTTTGTTCAGCACGCCTTCTTCTAGAGCAGATGCATCACCTAGTACAGCAGCAACACGACCGTTTGCTAGATCAAGGTAAGCTTCGTCGAATGAACCGTAACGAACGATCTCTACTGTATCGCCGTAGTTGTCTGTTAGGTATTTATCGTGAGTTGTTGCACGTTGAACTGCAATCTTTTGACCGCTTAGATCATCAAAGTTAAGGCCTGCACCTTTCTTAGCGATGAACTTGTTTGGGATAAGTGCGTATTTACCAGTGAAGTCGATTTTTTTCTTACGCTCTTCCGTGATAGACATTGCCGCGATGATCGCATCATATTTACGAGCAAGTAGAGAAGGAATGATACCATCCCAGTCTTGTGCAACGATCTTACACTGCACCTGCATTTCAGTACAAAGTGCGTTAGCCATATCGACATCGAAGCCTTTCAGTGACCCGTCAGCTTCTGTCCAGCTAAATGGAGGGTAAGCACCTTCAATACCAAAGCGTACTGTTTTCCATTCTTTTGCTTGAGCTACGCCCGTTGCAGCAGTTGCAGCAAGTGCCGCGACTAATAACCACTTTTTCATATCCCTACTCCTGTGATTTAGGTTTTTATGTTTTGCTAGTTTTAATATTGTGTTTGTTGTTGCTTATTAACTTACTTGTTGTGTTTTATTGTTCACACCGTCGCTGTTTACCGTTGGCAACGGCGTTTCAATTCTGATTAGTAAATCGATGAGATAAATTGTTGTAAACGTTCAGATTCAGGTTCCGTAAACAGTTTAGCTGGATCGCCCTGTTCTTCCACTAGACCTTGGTGCAGGAACATCACATGGTTTGATACGTCACGAGCAAAAGCCATTTCATGTGTTACCACAAGCATGGTTCTTCCTTCTTCTGCTAGATCTCGCATTACACCGAGTACTTCCCCTACTAACTCAGGGTCAAGTGCTGATGTTGGCTCATCAAACAGCATCACTTCCGGATCAACCGCTAACGCTCGAGCAATTGCCGCTCGTTGTTGTTGTCCACCGGATAAATGACCTGGGTAGTAATCTTTGCGCTCATACAAGCCTACTTTTTTAAGTAGTAGTTCTGCATTTTCAATCGCTTGAGCTTTAGGTACACCTAATACGTGAACGGGTGCTTCGATAACATTTTCGAGAACGGTCAGGTGAGACCAAAGATTGAAGCCTTGAAAAACCATCGCTAAGCGTGAACGGATACGCTGTACTTGTTTTTCGTTGGCAGGAACAGATACGCCTTGGCGGTTGTTTTTCATTTGAATTAATTCGCCATTAACCCAAATCTCGCCTGCAGTTGGTGTCTCTAAAAGGTTGATACATCTAAGGAAAGTACTTTTACCCGACCCTGAAGATCCGATAATCGATACTACATCGCCTTTATGCGCAGAAAGTGAAATTCCCTTTAAAACTTCATTTTGACCAAACGTCTTGTGTAAGTCCTTTATGTCCAGCGCTGGTACATCTTTCATGCGCTTTCTCTCCCAAGTTTGTGAAAATGCAAGGTACTCCGACCTTTTCATGCGATACAAACTAGCACCACACGAAACAACATGCAACAAATTATTAACCTGATAAATTGGAATAAATAGCGATTCACTCTGACTTATTATGCAAAAGGTAGCGTTTTCGCCTCAATTTAATGAATGAGTTCTATCAATAAGTCGTAATTACCACTCTTACATTGTTTACATAAAGTTAATCAAAATGAGATTTACGTAGCTCGATGTCTTACTAGCAAAACAAATTTTGTGTGCTAGAAAATGTCGCTGACAAAAAATATAACGCTCATAGAGCCATACACAACACACTATAAGGCACAGTAATTTTAAGGTTATTACATTGTAAGTATTTCTCTAGCGATCGAAGGTAATCCAATAATAGTGAAATAACTCAATAAGATTTAGGTTTGCAGCATATGCTTTAACCACCAAGGCTCGAGTAATAGAGGTTAACGTCAGTTTGTGAAAACAAATTACACTTTTTATCAATGGTACGTTAATGAATCGCTGCGTTTTGTAGCTTTCTTTCACATACACTCATAAAGTGATCAAGATCAATCACCCTAAAGGGTAAGCTTGTTAGACTCCTCAACACAAAATAAGGCATTAAAAATGCCAAACATTTCTTTTAACTTAGCTGCATAAAGCACATCAAAACCGTGCAACATGATGTTAATGAGTTATAACTAAGAAATAACGCAATTACGCGAACTTATAGAATTCAATTTTAGAATTACTAACATAAAATATGAGGAATCTATGTCAGACGTTGTGAACAATGCGAACTCTGAAGTAGAAGAGAAAAGCTATAAAGAGCTACACCGCCCTGCTTCTGAATTTGAGAGCCGCTCAGATTATCTAGATCACGAACTTCAAATCATGAAGCCTCGCCGCTTCGGTTTAAACCTTCCAGGTCGTGACTTCCGCTTTGAACTTGAAGATCTTGTTCCTGCACTTGCTGGTACTATTGGTATCATCGCGATGTACTCTGCAGTAATGATGTCTTGGGCTGAAGGCCTAACTCAAGCTTGGGATCACGTAAACCTTGGTAAAGACTTTGCGATTGAAGTCGCTCGTGTAGAAATGCTTATCCCTGCACTGCTGTTCTGTATCCTTGCTTCTGGTTTCTTTAACCCTAAAGCTAACCTTGCCGGTAACCACGGCCCAATGATTCCTCTTATTGGTACCATCGCTCTTGCTGGTGCTCACCCTCTTGCATTGGCCATCCTTATCGGTGTGTTCGGTCTTATCCTAAGCTTCCTAAAAGGTGGGTCTAAACTTGTTAACCTTACCTCTGAAGGTACGGCGGGTGGCTTGCTCATCTTCTTGGGTCTAACCGGTACAATGAGCCAAATCAACTCAATTCAAGCTTGGGCTGTTGGTCTTCAGTCTGACACTGTCGCTGCTGGTAGCATGGGTTACATCGGTTTGATTGTTCTAGCCGTTACCATCGGTCTATATGCATTCCTTGCTAAAGTGAACAAGCGTTGGTTAGCAATCCCTGTTTGTGCTTTCACTGGTCTAGCTATTGCTCTAGTACTTGGTGCTGGTTTCGATATCAAATTCGTAACTGAAACAGGCATTCCAAACCTAAACCCAATCTACTGGTGGGGTTCTACTGAAGAAGGTTGGATGCTTGGTTTACCAAACGTTGAGCACTTCATCGCTTCTCTACCATTTGCAATCCTAGCAGTAGCAATGTGGTCACCTGACTTCCTAGGTCACCGTATCTTCCAAGAACTGAACTACCCTAAAAAGTCTGAAAAAGTACTGATGGACGTAGACGACACAATGACTATGTGTTCAGTTCGTCAAATGGTAGGTACAGCAGTTGGTGGGGGTAACATCACTTCATCTTGGGGTACTTACATGATCCCAGCGGCTATCGCGAAACGTCCAATCCCTGGCGGCGCAATCTTGCTTGGCTCTCTATGTATTATTGTTGCGATTCTTGGCTTCCCAATGGACGTAGCAGTATGGCCACCAGTGATGCGTGTTGCGCTACTTGTAGGTGTATCTCTACCTCTACTTGAAGCGGGTATGCAGATGGTTAAAGATTCAAAAGACTCTCAAGCAGCTGGTATCTGTATCTTCGGTTCAGCGGTTGTTAACCCAGTATTAGCATGGGCACTGACTATGCTTCTAGATAATAACGGTCTAATTGGTGATAAAGAGCGTGCGAAGCGTCTATCATTTGTAGATAAGATTGTTATCCCAGTTGGCGTTTTAGTTATCTGTCTAGTAGCAATGCTTGCAGTTGGTATGCTAGAAAGTCAATATGGCCTAAAAGCTTGGCTATAATGGTCCTTACTACACAAAAGTAGTATTAGGATTAAAAAAAAGTTTGGGTGGCAACCCCTGCCACTCAAATTTTTTCAACTTTTTTTGGCATTTATTGATTTAGTTTAAGGTTTACAGAAATTTTTTAGCGTAGTCTTGAATTCATAGAGTAAAGACAACATATAAAAGGTAGTGACAATATATATAACCATATGACGCTTATATGCTCATATATATTGTTATTAATAAGAGTGTACTACCCTTACGAGGGGCGCTGGCTCAACAGTGTTAATGTACGTATTTTTTCTACTAAAAAGGTAGGTATGTCATGGCAGAGCAATTTGCTAAAGCTTGGGAAGATTTTGCTGCAGGTGAGTGGCAAAGCGAAGTAAACGTTCGTGATTTCATTCAAAAGAACTACACGCCGTATGAAGGCGACGAGTCTTTCCTAGTTTCTGAGGGTACTGAAGCAACTAACAAGCTTTGGTCTTCGGTAATGGAAGGTATCAAACAGGAAAACGCAACTAAAGCACCTGTAGATTTCGATACTTCTGTTATCTCTACCATTACTGCTCACGATGCAGGTTACATTGAGAAAGATCTTGAGACTATCGTTGGTCTACAAACTGAGAAGCCACTAAAACGTGCAATCATCCCTAACGGTGGTGTACGTATGGTTGAAGGTTCTTGTAAAGCATACGGTGAAACTCTTGACCCAATGGTTTCAAAAATCTACTCAGAATACCGCAAAACACACAATGCTGGCGTTTTCGATATCTACACTCCTGATATCCTAAAATGTCGTAAGTCTGGTGTTCTGACTGGTCTTCCTGATGCTTACGGCCGTGGTCGTATCATTGGTGACTACCGTCGTGTTGCACTTTACGGTATTGATTTCCTAATGAAAGACAAAGCTGCTCAATTCGCTTCTCTACAAGAGCGTTTCGAGAACGGCGAAGATCTTTCTGCAACAATGCAATTGCGTGAAGAGATCTCTGAGCAACATCGTGCTCTAGGTCAAATCAAGCAAATGGCTGAGAAATACGGTTTCGATATCTCTGAGCCAGCTCAAACAGCTCAAGAAGCTATCCAGTGGACTTACTTCGGCTACCTAGCTGCTGTTAAATCTCAAAACGGTGCTGCAATGTCTCTAGGTCGTACTTCGACTTTCCTAGACATCTACATCGAGCGTGATATCGCTGCTGGCAAGATCACTGAAGAACAAGCACAAGAAATGATCGACCACTTCGTAATGAAACTGCGTATGGTTCGTTTCCTACGTACTCCTGAGTACGATGAGCTGTTCTCTGGCGACCCAATCTGGGCAACAGAGTCTATGGGTGGTATGGGTATCGACGGTCGTACGCTAGTAACGCGTTCGAACTTCCGTTTCCTAAACTCTCTATACACTATGGGTCCTTCTCCAGAGCCAAACATCACTGTTCTTTGGTCTGAGCAACTACCTGACGGCTTCAAGCGTTTCTGTGCGAAGGTATCTATCGATACTTCTTCTATCCAGTACGAAAATGATGACCTAATGCGTCCTGACCTAGAGTCTGATGATTACGCTATCGCTTGTTGTGTATCTCCAATGATCGTTGGTAAGCAAATGCAGTTCTTCGGTGCTCGTGCTAACCTTGCGAAAACAATGCTTTACGCAATCAACGGCGGTGTGGACGAGAAACTTAAGATGCAAGTTGGTCCTGTTTCAGACAAGATCACTGACGAAGTTCTTAACTACGATGACGTAATGGGTCGCCTAGACACATTCATGGACTGGTTAGCTAAGCAATACGTGACTGCACTAAACAGCATTCACTACATGCACGACAAGTACAGCTACGAAGCGTCTCTAATGGCTCTTCATGACCGTGACGTTCGTCGTACTATGGCTTGTGGTATCGCTGGTCTATCTGTTGCAGCTGACTCACTATCTGCAATCAAGTTCGCGACTGTTAAACCAATCCGTGACGAAGATGGCATCGCAACTGACTTCGAAATCGAAGGCGATTACCCTAAATACGGTAACAACGACTCTCGTGTAGATGATATTGCTTGTGAACTAGTTTCTACGTTCATGAACAAGATCCGTAAGCTTAAGACTTACCGTAACTCTATCCCTACACAGTCAGTTCTTACTATCACGTCTAACGTTGTATACGGTAAGAAAACTGGTAACACTCCAGACGGTCGTCGTGCTGGCGCTCCTTTCGCTCCTGGTGCAAACCCAATGCACGGTCGTGATGAGAAAGGTGCTGTAGCATCACTAACGTCTGTAGGTAAACTACCATTTGCTGACGCACAAGATGGTATCTCTTACACGTTCTCTATCGTGCCAAACGCACTAGGTAAAGAACAAGACAGCCAACGTGCTAACCTTGCAGGCCTAATGGATGGTTACTTCCACCACGAAGCTGGCATTGAAGGTGGTCAACACCTTAACGTTAACGTTCTTAACCGCGAAACTCTTGAAGACGCAGTTAAGCACCCTGAGAAATACCCTCAGCTAACAATCCGTGTATCTGGTTACGCTGTTCGCTTTAACTCTCTAACTGCAGAGCAACAAGCTGACGTAATCGCACGTACATTTACTGAGTCTCTATAAGCTCACGCTCAATAGACAGTAAATAATATTAGCCTCGCCAATGTGCGGGGCTTTTTTATATCTGAAATAAATCGCACTACACTCACCTATCCCGCGAAATGTTAGGTTGAGCAAAAAAGCACCCTGTCATACACTTTTTTTCCACAAATTCTGTCAAATTACGGTAATATCGCGGTTCATAATTTAAGAGTAACTGCTCCATGAAATACCTGCGTTGTTTACCCCTGATTCTTCTCTCTTTCTCATCTTTAGCCTCTGAGCGTTCTACGTTAACTTTTGCTTTAGATAATGATGGTATTTTTGGTGTCGACCAAGACTATACCAACGGCTTATTTCTGGGTTACACATCATCAAGTATTACGCCATATAACTGGGTAAAACCATTGAGTCTTTCCTACTGGGGCGCAAGCTCTCTAGACAAGTGGGAAATCACCATTGGCCACAAGATGTATACGCCTTCTGACATTGAGTTAGAAACGCCATCGCCTAATGATCGCCCATACGCAGGTTACCTTCACACTGAATTCAATTACATCAGCTTAAACCCACAGCAAGCCCAGCGTTTTAATATCACGTTTGGTACTACGGGCGAACGTGCACTGTCTGAAGATGCTCAAAAGCTGGTTCACTCGATCACAAAATCAGATGAGCCGATGGGTTGGGAATACCAAGTTGATGATGAGTGGGCGGGAAGCGTTGGTTACCTAAGCCATTTCAACCTAATGCGTAATCAAGCTCTTGCGAATACTGACTACGAAATCTCTAACGTTTCTGAAATCAACGTCGGTAACTTTAGAAGTGATATCTCGACTGGTTTTATGTTCCGTTGGGGTACGGACTTAGGCGGTAACTTTGGTGCTGCTAACATCACCACAGAAAACCCATTCAAACCTGGCATGATCGGCGCATCAAACGCTGGTTGGTTTACCTATGCAGGCCTCGAAGGTCGCTACCGATTCAACGACCTGACTATCGAAGGCGATCGCTCAGGTGTTGATGAGTACGCTAATAAAAACAACGAAGATCCAGCGATCTACGATGTGACTTTAGAGAACATTCAAGCAACTGCTGTATTGGGTGTCGCTTGGTATAACCGATACGTTGGTGCCTCTTTAGCGCTAACCGCAAAAACACCGGATTACGAAGAAGCGAAAGAGTCAGTGTACACCACTGGCGGTATCACAATGTTTGCTTTCTTCTAGCCACCAGTAAGGGCTTTCGTCCTTTACTTTTCAAGTTTAATAAAGGCAATCATCTTCACAGGTGGTTGCCTTTATTTTTAAAGGTCTCGTTACCATTTGACCCTATTTTATGTACCGTTTTTGTAATAAAATAAACGGTATAAATTCCTCTACGAGAATAGCTCATGTCTACAACTGGTCGCATTCACTCATTCGAATCTTGTGGTACTGTCGATGGCCCTGGTATCCGCTTTATTGTGTTTCTTCAAGGCTGCTTAATGCGTTGTATGTACTGTCATAACCGTGATACATGGGATCTTCATGACGGAAAGGAAGTAACGGTCGAAGAGATCATCAACGAAGCAAAATCATACCGTCATTTCATGAAAGCATCGGGCGGTGGTATCACCTGTTCTGGTGGTGAAGCGATGCTACAACCTGAGTTTGTTCGTGACTTTTTCCGCGCAGCTCAAGCTGAAGGCATCCACACTTGTCTTGATACTAATGGCTACATTCGTAAGCACACTGAAGTGGTTGATGAAGTCCTAGAAGCCTCTGATCTAGTTATGTTGGATCTTAAGCACATGCGAGATGAGATTCACCACGATTTCATTGGTGTATCAAACAGACGTACTCTGGATTTCGCACGCTACTTACACAAAATCGGTAAGAAGACGTGGATTCGTTATGTGATTGTCCCTGGCTACACGGACACACCTGAAGATGCTCATCTGCTAGGCGAATTCATCAAAGACATGGATAACATCGAGAAAGTAGAACTGCTTCCATACCATAAGCTTGGTGCACATAAGTGGGAAGCACTTGGTTTTGACTACCCTCTTGAAGGTACAAACCCGCCAAGCAAAGAGAAAATGGACGAGATTGTTGCTGTTCTTAGCCAGTACCATTCAAACGTAAAATACTAATCTAGACTGACGTTCATAGTGATTTCAAGCGCCTCAATTTCGATTGGGGCGTTTTCTTTTCGAGCCAAACAATCCTTTCACTTTTCTTTACAACTTTTGTTTATCAATTCAAAAAATCATATTAAATCCGTGTTGAGATCATGTTTCCACTCGTAGGAATGCTGTTACTCTTACTGCAACAAAAGAATACAACATTTAGTTTTTTAGTGAGGCTCCTCCTATGGAAATGACCAATGCTCAGCGTCTGATTCTATCAAATCAATACTACCTAATGTCTCAAATGGATCCTGAGAACTCCGCTAAATACCAACGTCTACAAACGATTGTAGAACGTGGTTACGAACTCCAAATGCGTGAGCTTAACAAAGAGTTTGGTTGTTTGACTGAAGCAGAATGTCGCGAAATTATCGACATCATGGAGATGTACCATGCAATGCAAGAGTCGAACAAAATGCTTGCAGAACAAGAACGTGCTGAAGTAGACCAACGTCGCCTGCAGTTCTTAGGTTTTGATATCGCTTCTGAAGCGCAGATCGTACACTACGTGCGTTTCCTTGTTGATTCTGAAGGTCTTTACCCTCAATTCGACAAAGCCGATCACCACTTCAATAGCCAAATGCCAATGCTAGAGAAGTACCGTCGCATGCTAACAACATGGCGCAACTGTCCTCGTCAGTACCACCTATGTGCGACAGAGCTATCTCAAATCTTTAGCGCTTAATACGTTAATAGATCAGCGATAACTTTTTAAAAAGTTTCAAGAAAAAGGGTTACTCATCGTGAGTAACCCTTTTTTTATTCGAATCACTTGAACTAGAAAACGCAAGCAGCGTCAAATAACGCAGTAACCTTCTAGAGTATCAATTTACCATTTCAAACATAATGAGAATCAATAACGATTTTTTTGATAAACCATTCTCACATTCTCTTGTTATTTTCTGATAGCCAAGCGCATTAGACCGTTCATCATGCAAGATTATCAATAAGGCTCGGCTATGTATCTAACATACATAAATCCAGCACGGGTATTATTAAGCGACCTAAAATCTCAAAACAAACGGCCAGATCCCCTCGAATGTAAAATAATTTGATTCTACGCGCCTCAAGTTGCCTATTGCGCTCGCCACGTTTTTCACACGCAAAATTGTAAATAAATACATAATTGTTAAGCAAAATTGTGGAAGCGGGTCTAACCTTAAAATGTAGGGAGAGCCTATTTTTCAATCGCTCGTCAGTTTTGACTGGTTAACAAGGGGAATGTGACTATGAGTATCTTTGACCACTATCAATCACGTTATGAAGCAGCCAAGGAAGAAGAGCTGACATTGCAGGAGTTCTTAGGGCTGTGTAAAGACGATAAAAGTGCTTACGCTAATGCTGCCGAGCGCTTATTACTAGCCATTGGCGAACCAGAGGTTATTGACACTGCTCAAGACCCTCAACTGAGTCGTATTTTCTCGAACCGTGTCATCTCACGCTACAGCGAATTTAAAGATTTCTACGGTATGGAAGATGCGATTGAACAGATTGTTTCTTACTTAAAACATGCTGCGCAAGGTTTAGAAGAACGTAAACAAATCCTTTACCTACTTGGCCCTGTGGGCGGTGGTAAATCTTCTCTCGCTGAAAAACTCAAAGCCCTGATGCAGAAACTACCAATCTATGTATTGTCTGCTGACGGTGAACGAAGCCCAGTAAACGATCACCCATTCTGTCTATTCGACGTTAACGAAGACGGCGACTTATTGAAGAACGAATATGGCATTGAGAAACGCTATCTTCGCTCAATTATGTCTCCGTGGGCAGCGAAACGTCTACACGATTTTGGCGGTGATATTTCCAAATTCAAAGTCATCAAACTGCGCCCTTCTATTCTCGATCAAGTTGCGATCGCGAAAACGGAGCCAGGTGATGAAAACAACCAAGATATCTCGTCTCTGGTTGGTAAAGTTGATATTCGTAAACTTGAACACTTCTCTCAAGATGATCCTGATGCCTACAGCTACTCTGGTGCGCTTTGTAAAGCCAACCAAGGTGTGATGGAATTCGTGGAGATGTTCAAAGCGCCAATCAAAGTATTACACCCTCTACTTACGGCAACACAAGAAGGTAACTTCAACGGTACCGAAGGGCTTTCTGCACTGCCATTTGACGGTATGATTCTCGCTCACTCGAACGAATCTGAGTGGCAGACCTTCCGTAACAACAAAAACAACGAAGCATTCCTCGACCGTGTGTACATTGTAAAAGTCCCTTACTGTCTGCGCGTCTCTGAAGAAGTTAAGATCTACCAGAAACTGCTTGAACACAGTGAGCTGTCCAAAGCCCCTTGTTCACCGAGCACACTCGACCTGCTATCGCAATTCAGCATCCTATCGAGACTGAAAGAGCCTGAAAACTCTTCTCTGTTCTCAAAAATGCGCGTTTACGATGGCGAAACTCTAAAAGACACCGATCCAAAAGCGAAGAGCTACCAAGAGTACCGAGATTATGCTGGCGTTGACGAAGGCATGTCTGGGCTATCAACGCGTTTCGCCTTTAAGATCCTGTCTCGTGTGTTTAACTTCGACCAAGCCGAAGTGGCCGCGAACCCAGTGCACCTGTTCTACGTTATTGAGCAGCAAATCGAACGGGAGCAGTTCCCTCAAGAGACCGCCGAGAAGTACCTAGAGTTCTTGAAAGGATACCTAGTGCCACGCTACGTAGAGTTCATCGGTAAAGAAATTCAAACCGCTTATCTAGAGTCTTACTCTGAGTACGGTCAGAATATCTTCGACCGCTATGTCACCTACGCAGATTTCTGGATTCAAGACCAAGAGTACCGCGACCCAGAAACAGGCCAACTATTTGACCGTGCTTCTCTGAATGGCGAACTAGAGAAAATCGAGAAGACAGCCGGTATCAGTAACCCTAAAGACTTCCGAAATGAGATTGTGAACTTTGTGCTTCGTGCCAAAGCCAACAATAACGGTCAAAACCCAGTGTGGACGAGCTACGAGAAACTGCGCACTGTGATTGAGAAGAAAATGTTCTCTAACACAGAAGAGCTACTTCCTGTTATTTCGTTCAATGCTAAGACCTCAACGGATGATCAGAAAAAACATGACGACTTCGTTGCTCGTATGATGGAAAAAGGCTACACCGAGAAGCAAGTGAGACTGCTATCTGAGTGGTACCTAAGAGTTCGTAAATCCTCATAACTAAACGGTATTGAGCTGCTCAACTGAGCAGCTCGTATAAACCAATAACTTTTATACCTTAGTAAATCAATAACTCTTATACCCGAATAAAAAGTAGGATCGCGACATCAGCTGAGAGGGAGTTCTTATGGCACAATTTATCGATCGGAGGCTCAATGGCAAAAATAAGAGTGCTGTGAATAGACAGCGTTTCTTACGACGCCATAAAGAGCAAATCAAAGAATCCGTGGCCGATGCAGTTAACCGACGCTCAATCACCAATACAGAAACAGGTGAAGACGTCACTATTCCCCATAAAGACATCAAAGAGCCGAACTTTCACCAAGGTCAAGGCGGCGTAAGAGAGCGCGTTCACCCAGGTAATGATCAGTTCATCACTGGCGATAAAATCGAACGCCCTAAAGGTGGTGGTCAAGGTGGTGGCTCAGGCCAAGGCGACGCAAGCCCTGATGGCGAAGGCCAAGATGAATTTACCTTCCAAATTTCAAAAGATGAGTATCTTGATATTCTCTTTGAAGATTTAGCTCTACCTAATCTAGAGAAAAATCAGGTCAACAAAATCACCGAATGGAAAACTCACCGCTCTGGTTACCAAAGCGCGGGGATTCCATCCAACATCGCTATCGTTCGTTCACTACAGCAATCTCTGGCTCGTAGAACCGCGATGACAGCAGGTAAAAAGCGCGAGCTTAACCTACTGATGGAACAGCTTGACCAAGTTAAAATGACGGAGCCGGCACAACCTTTTGAGGAAGGTCGCCTCAAAGAAGAGATTGCCGAGTTACGTAAAAAGATTGAAAGCGTGCCGTTCATTGACACCTTCGACTTACGTTTTAAAAACTACGAGAAGCGCCCTATTCCATCTAGCCAAGCCGTGATGTTCTGTCTAATGGATGTATCGGGCTCTATGGATCAGGCCACAAAAGATATTGCGAAGCGCTTTTATGTTCTTCTGTATCTGTTCTTAAATCGCACCTACGAAAACGTCGATGTTGTGTTTATTCGTCACCATACTCAGGCTAAAGAGGTCGACGAACATGAGTTTTTCTACTCACAAGAAACGGGTGGCACCATTGTTTCAAGCGCACTGAAACTGATGAAGGAAATTGTCGCAGACCGCTACCCTGCTAATGAGTGGAACATCTATGCAGCACAAGCCTCTGATGGCGATAACTGGGCTGATGACTCTCCTCGCTGTAAAGAGTTACTGGTCAATACGCTTCTGCCAACTTGCCAATATTACTCTTACATCGAAATAACACGCCGCTCTCATCAAACACTTTGGCACGAATACGAAAAACTCGAGAGTAGCTTTGACAACTTCGCCATGAAAAACATTAAAACGGTGGATGATATTTTTCCTGTGTTTAGAGAACTGTTCCAGAAAGAGACAGCGTAAGGGAGTTTGCCATGACAGCGAAATCAAACGTTGCAGAGAAAAACAAAGCTGCAAAAAAGAAAAACGACAAGATGCTGCCTGATGGTCCAGATTGGACGTTCAACCTCTTGGAGAAATACCACGTAGAAATCAAACGTGTTGCGCAGCATTACCGTTTAGATACTTACCCAAACCAGATTGAAGTGATTACTTCAGAACAGATGATGGATGCCTACTCGAGCATTGGTATGCCTATCAATTACAACCACTGGTCTTTTGGTAAGAAATTCATTCAAACCGAGCAAAACTACAAGCATGGCCAAATGGGCTTGGCATACGAAATCGTAATCAACTCCGATCCGTGTATCGCTTACCTGATGGAAGAGAACACGGTCACAATGCAGGCGCTGGTAATGGCTCACGCTTGTTATGGCCACAACTCTTTCTTTAAAGGCAACTACCTGTTCCAAACATGGACCGATGCCAGTTCCATCATCGATTACTTGTTGTTTGCTAAGAAGTACATCAGTGGTTGTGAAGAGAAATATGGTGTTGCTGAAGTCGAGCAGCTCCTTGATTCTTGTCACGCACTGATGAATTACGGCGTAGACCGATACAAACGCCCTGAGAAGATTTCCATTGCAGAAGAGACAGCAAGACAAGAAGAACGCGAAGCTTATCTGCAATCTCAAGTGAATGAGCTATGGCGAACCGTTCCTCAAAATAAAAGTAAGGAAGAAGAGACCAAGATCCGCTTTCCTAGCGAGCCTCAAGAAAACATTCTCTACTTTATCGAGAAGAACGCACCACTGCTTGAACCTTGGCAACGAGAGTGTGTTCGCATCGTTCGCAAAGTGAGCCAATACTTCTACCCTCAAAAACAAACTCAAGTGATGAACGAAGGCTGGGCAACCTTCTGGCATTACACCATTCTTAACCACCTTTACGACGAAGGCTTGGTGAGTGATAAGTTCATCTTAGAATTCCTACACAGCCATACCAGTGTCGTCGCACAACCTGCCTACAACAGTCCTTATTTCAGCGGGATAAACCCTTATGCGCTTGGCTTTGCGATGTTTAGAGACATCCGACGCATCTGTGAAGAGCCAACCGATGAAGATAGAGAGTGGTTCCCTGAGTTAGCCGGAAGTGATTGGTTAGAAGCGGTGCACTTTGCGATGCACAACTTCAAAGATGAAAGTTTCATCAGCCAATACCTTTCTCCAAAAATCATTCGAGACTTTAAGCTGTTCTCTGTACTCGACGACGACCGTAAAAATACCATTGAGGTGAGTGCTATTCATGATGATCCGGGCTATCGCCTGATTCGTGAGAAGCTTGCGGCGCAATACAACCTAAGTAACCTTGAACCAAACATTCAGGTGTTTAATGTCGATGTTCGTGGTGACCGCTCAATGACACTGCAATATGTGCCTCACGACCGCATCCCGCTTGATAAAGGCTACGACGAAGTGATGAAGCATCTCTATCGCTTGTGGGGCTTTGATGTGATTTTGGAAGAGCTCAAAGACACGGGTCATCGAGAAATCCTGACGACTTGTCCGAAACGCAATGACTATGGAGCCAAGATTTAATACCCATCATAGTAAGTAGATTATGGGTATAAAACTCCGCTCCCCCTACAACATAGTGGTCACCCGCTCGGAAGTGGAGCAATAAAAAAGCTTAAACAATCGGCTTTTGACCGCGTTCAATCAGCTTCATCAGCACGCTGTCTGCAGATTTACCTGCCACGCCAGCTAGCTTGTCTGACAGCTTTTTCTTCTGTACATAGTGAATCGCTAGAACCGTCTTGTCTTTGCATGCTTCAACAACTAAGTCATCAGAAGTACGGATCTCATCCACCAGCCCAAGTTCATGTGCTTGTGTACCAAACCAGTGCTCACCCGTTGCAACCTTATCAAGGTCTAGCGCTGGACGATGGTCACGAATGAAGTCTTTGAATAAGCCGTGTGTCTCTTCTAGCTCTTCTTTGAACTTCTCACGTGCTTTATCGCTGTTCTCACCAAACATAGTCAGTGTGCGCTTGTACTCACCCGCAGTTAGCTGTTCAAACTCAATGTCGTGCTTTTTAAGCAGTTTATTGAAGTTTGGCAGTTGAGCGATAACACCAATAGAGCCAACAATAGCAAACGGTGCAGATACAATTTTGTCTGCGATACATGCCATCATGTAACCGCCGCTTGCCGCCACTTTGTCTACCGAGATAGTCAGAGGCAAACCTGCCGCTTTGATACGATCAAGTTGAGAAGACGCTAAACCATAGCCGTGAACCATGCCACCGCCAGACTCAAGTTTCAGCAATACTTCATCACCTTCACGAGCCACAGCCAGAACCGCCGTTACCTCTTCACGTAATGAAGCCACTTCTTTCGCATCAATGCTGCCGTTAAAATCAAGAACGAATAGATGTGGTTCACGCTTGCTATCAAGCTCACCCTCTTTCGCTGCTTTCTTCACTTCTTTACCGCGTGATTTTACTTTCTCTTTTTCCGCTTTCTTTTCTGCTTTATCACGGGCTTTGATGAAAGCATCATCGTGTAGATGGTGCTCTAATTGTTCAATCGTCTGTTTATGGTGTTCAGATAGGTTCGTGATTTCCAGCTCACCTTTAATCGCGCTTGATTTTCCACCCACAGATTTAGCAATGACTAAAATTGCAATGATGGCGATTACAACGGTCGCAATCTTGGCTAAAAACAAGCCGTAGTCCAACAAAAATTCCAATGTCATATCCCCTATTGTATGAATTAGTGTATTGTAACCATCTTGTCACGATTACCAAGAATTTCTCATCATTCCTGCGGTTATCTGTGTGATTAAACATCAATGGAATGACGAACATAATAAAAGAAAGAAGGATAAGCACAGTGGATTACCCAATCTCTACAGATGCCCTCAAAGATAAAGTAATTTTGGTTACAGGTGCCGGTGCTGGCATTGGTCGCCAAGCTGCACTAAGCTTCGCTCAACATGGCGCAACTGTCATTCTGTTAGGCCGCAATGTTAAAAACCTAGAATTCATTTACGATGAAATCGAAAGCGCTGGTTACCCGCAGCCTGCAATTATCCCATTGGATTTAAAAGGTGCGACAAAGCAGAACTACGTTGATATGGCTGAAACCATTCAATCACAGTTCGGTCGTTTAGACGGCCTACTTCATAATGCTGGCGTTCTTGGCACTCTGAGCCCGTTTGAGCAGATTGATGAAGAAACCTTTGATGATGTTATGCAGATCAATGTGAAGTCTGAGTTCTTGATGACTCAAGCTCTGCTACCTGCACTTAAGAAAGCAGAAGCGGGTCGTATCGTATTTACCTCTTCAACGGTTGGTCACTCTGGCCGTGCATTCTGGGGCACTTACGCAATTTCTAAGTTTGCTACCGAAGGTATGATGCAAATCCTAGCGGACGAGCTTGAAGACACGAACATCCGTGTTAACGCAATCAATCCAGGCGGCACTCAAACACGTATGCGTGCAAAAGCGTACCCAGGAGAAGATGCGAATAAGCTAAAAACGCCACTCGACATCATCCCACTGTACCTACACTTAATGAACCCAAGTGTGACAGACATTAATGGCCAATGTATCGATGCTCAACCTAAGTAACTGATATCATTGACCAATAGTAAAAAGTCGCTTCCATAGCGGCTTTTTTTGTATCTAAATCAATCAACTAACACTTACTGCCGCTAATTTTCATCATTTCTCTTTGCATCTTTTTCATTGTTAAATATACTGTATAAATATACAGATATTTAATTATGCATGAACTAATAAAAAACTTACAAGACCGCCAGCTAATCTGGAAAGGGTTACAATCAACAACGCAAGGAAGCACCACTTCAACAGGCTATCCTCAACTGGATAAACAGCTTGATGGCGGCTTCCCGACGCACGGCGTTATTGAAGTTGAATCACAACAAGGGATCGGCGAGCTTCGCCTACTGACGCCCTATTTATCTCAACAAAACTCGCAAAAACTGGCCATATTCATTAACCCGCCAGGGAAGATCTGTGCTGAGTTTTTTAACAGCCAAGGCATTGAATTAGAAAACATTCTCGTTATCCAGCCTCAACGCGATCTCGATGCGTTGTGGGCAGCTGAGCAGTGCCTCAAAAGCGGCGCTTGTCACTCTGTATTGCTATGGGGAGCCGATCTAGAAATACACCAAACAAAGCGCCTACAAGCAGCCAGTGAAACCGGTAAGTGCCTGCAGTTTCACTTTAAAGCCACCAGCCATAATCAATTATCCCTGCCCGTTTCCTTAAGCATGAAACTCTCTTCTCACGCGCAGGGATTAAAGGTTGAAGTGACTAAGAGAAAAGGCAGCTGGTCGTATGGCAGCTTTATTCTAGACATGACACACTACTGGCCGTTACTCACAGAGAAAGTCGTTTATGAAGACAATTCAGACCGCGCTTTGTCTGGTAACACTGTGCTGGCTTTTCCTATTGCGAAGCAAGGCTAACGTATGTTGTGGCTTTATCTGCACTTTCCATCTCTGCAGTTGGATACCTTGTTTAACTCTAATGAATTGGGTTCGAGCGAAGACTCACGCGAACAACCTATTATCATCGTGGATGAAAAAGATCACCATGTACTGCAAGCAAACCCAGCTGCGCTGCAATCGGGAATTTCGCTTGGTATGGGCTTAGGGTCTGCAGCAGCTTTGTGCCACAACTTACACGTCCACCCTTACAGTATTGAACTGGAGAAAAGTAAGCTTAAAGAGATCGCTCAATGGGCGTATCTGGTCACTTCCGACATGGCGTTATTGCCACCTAATGGTTTGTTGATTAAAGCCTCTAACATGCTGTCACTTTACGACGGGCTAGATAACTACTGGCATGAGCTCAAAAGCCACTTAGAAACGCTCAATATCCAGTTCAGCTTCGCTACGGGTTATTCGCCGCTTTCTGCGATCCTTTTGGGTAAGCAAGCGATCAACCAAGCAACAAACAATATTGAGCAGATGAAAACTTGGGTCAATCAACAAGCATTAATTTCCAGTGAGCTACCGACCAAGCAAGTGGAACGCCTGAACCGTGTCGGTATCAATACCGTTGAAGACTTATTAAAGCTGCCTTTGCAAGAGGTCGCACGCCGCTTTGATATCGACTTGGTGAATTATGTCGGTCGCCTTAACGGCCAGTTCAAGCACCCGATTGATTTCTATCATCCACCAGAGAATTTCCAGCAATATTTGGAGCTATTGTTTGATATTGAAAACATCCTATTTATCGAAAAGCCGTTGCTGAAATTACTGAATCAACTCGAATGTTTTTTGAAGCTACGCGATCGAGTGGCTTTCGAGTTAACTCTGACTTTACACCTAAGAGATAAAGACGATCACCCTGTCTCTTTTTATTCGGCACAAGGTGATTACCTTGCTGAAAAATGGGCGAACCTTACTCATCTCACCTTAGAGTCACTCAAGCTCACCGCACCGGTTCAAGGACTGACCCTCAGCTTGGTTCGTCATGGAGAACCCCAAATGGCCTACCATGATCTTTTTGATGGTAATACCGGAACACTTGCCGCGTTAGATTTGCTCTCACTACTGCAAGCAAAGCTTGGACAAGCCTGTATTCAAACACCAAAAATACAGCACGACCCAAGGCCAGAAAAGGCCAATCAGTATTCGCTCCCAACACTGAGTAAGTCTGTGACAAAAAGGCAAACCCCCCCAGAGAGCGAGCAACAAACCATAGCTCTCAGCGTCGTTCAACAGCGGCTCAGGCCCAGTATTTTACTGCCAGAGCCCGAAGCCTTAACCGAAAGCGTCACCTTATCTCAAGGCCCAGAGCGCATTGTGTCTGGCTGGTGGGACGGAGAGAAGGTCATTCGTGACTACTTTATTGCTCACAGCGAAAACGGTCGGTGGCTCTGGATATTTAGAACGCCAGATAAACAGTGGTTTTTGCACGGCTTATTTAGCTAGTCGGTAAGAACGTAAGTCAGCAAGAAACTTTGTTAGCTCCTCCGTTCTACTTATTCAATTTCAGCGTCCCTTTTCAATCATGTTCACTCGCAATGGTTAAGTGAGATTACGTTATGTCTCAGCAATACTCAGAGCTATTTTGCCAAAGCAATTACTCCTTCCTTGAGGGAGCCTCACACGCAGAGGAGCTTGTTTTACAGGCCGATTTCTTGCGTTACAAAGCACTCGCGGTTACTGATGAGTGCTCAGTCGCGGGCATCGTTAAGGTTCACTCTGCGATCAAGCAACATAAACTATCACTCAAGCAAATTGTCGGGAGCATGTTTTGGCTAAATGAAGAGTGCCAAGTGGTCTTGATATGCCCAAACAGACAAGCCTACGCCGAGCTGTGCCGTATTATTACCAACGCGAGACGTCGTAGCAGCAAGGGACATTATCAGCTCTCTGAGTGGGATATCATGTCGGCTAAGCACTGCTTTATTCTTTGGCTTCCTCAACAGAAAAATGAAGACGCACACTGGGGGCAATGGCTCTCCCAGCATCATTCAGGTCGGTTGTGGATCGGCTTACAAAGACACCTAAAGCAAACCGACCAGCAGTACACAGATTACTGCGTTGAGCTGTCACAACATCACCAACTGCCGATTACAGCTTGTGGTGGTGTGGTGATGCACAATGCGAATCGCTTACCCTTGCAGCACTCACTCACTGCGATTAAATATCAAAAACCCATTACCGAAGTGGGCAGTCACTTACTCGCTAATGCAGAACGTTGTTTACGGAGTATCAATAAGCTCTCTCATATCTTCAAAGCGGAGTGGCTAGAAGAGAGCAACCGCATCGCTGAGTTGTGTGAATTTGATTTAGATAGCTTACGATACGAATATCCCAGTGAACTGATTCCTCAAAGTGAGACACCCATGAGTTATCTGCGCATGTTGGTCGAAAAGGGAAAACGAACTCGCTTCCCACAAGGTGTCCCTAATGACATTCAACAAATCATAGATAAAGAATTGGGATTAATTGACGAGCTTGACTACCCTTTCTTTTTTCTCACCATTCACGACATCGTGATGTTTGCTAAAAGCCAAGGCATTCTTTACCAAGGTCGAGGTTCAGCTGCCAATTCCGTGGTGTGTTATTGCTTAGAAATCACCTCAGTCGACCCAAGGCAGATTTCAGTGCTATTTGAACGTTTCATCAGTAAAGAGCGCGATGAGCCGCCCGATATTGATGTCGATTTTGAACACGAACGCCGTGAAGAAGTTATTCAATACATCTATCAAAAATACGGTAGAGAAAGGGCTGCACTTGCCGCAACGGTCATCTCTTATCGCTTTAAAAGTGCGGTAAGAGATGTCGGTAAAGCATTAGGGCTACAAGAAACCCAGCTCGACTACTTCATCAAGAACACCAACCGTAGGGACAAAAGCCTAGGTTGGCAGGCTCAGCTCACTCAATTGGGTCTACAACCTGATTCTTTGAAGGGGCAACAGTTTATCCACTTGGTGAATGAGATCATCGGCTTTCCACGTCACCTATCTCAACACGTTGGTGGCTTTGTCATATCTTCAGGGCCTTTGTATGAACTGGTTCCCGTCGAAAATGCAGCGATGCACGATCGAACCATTATCCAATGGGATAAGGATGATCTAGAAACCTTAGGCTTGCTGAAAGTTGATGTGCTCGCGTTGGGTATGCTCTCTGCGATTCGTAAATGTTTCGACCTGATCAAACGTATTCACGGGCGATCACTGACCATTGCTGAGATCACTCGCCTTAAGGACGATCCTCAGGTTTACGGCATGATTCAGCGAGCAGACACAGTCGGGATATTCCAAATTGAGTCACGCGCACAAATGAGCATGCTGCCAAGGCTTAAACCGAAGACTTATTACGACTTGGTGATTCAAATCGCTATCGTGCGTCCAGGACCAATTCAAGGCGATATGGTTCATCCGTTCTTAAAGCGTCGAGATGGCATTGAGCCAATCAGTTATCCATCTAAAGACGTGGAATCAGTACTGTCGCGCACCTTAGGTGTACCGATATTCCAAGAGCAAGTGATCAAACTCGCGATGGTCGCTGCAGGGTTCACAGGCGGAGAAGCAGATCAACTCAGACGGGCAATGGCCGCTTGGAAGAAAAATGGCAACGTCTTTAAGTTTAAAAACAAACTCATCGAAGGAATGCAAAAGCGCGGCTATGAGACAGAGTTTGCTGAGCAGATCTTTAAACAGATATGCGGCTTTGGCGAGTACGGTTTTCCTGAAAGCCACTCCGCTTCGTTTGCGGTGTTAGCGTATTGCTCCGCTTGGTTGAAATGCTACTACCCAGAGTGCTTCTACGCTTCTCTGTTGAATAGCCAACCGATGGGGTTTTATAGCCCTTCACAGTTGGTACAAGACGCACAACGACACAATGTGGTGATACTTCCGGTATGTGTGAACGCTTCTCAAAACGACCACACGGTTGCCCCTCATCAGAATGGTCTAGCGATTCGCTTAGGGCTGCGACAAATCAAAGGATTCAGCGAGCATGGAATTCAAAGCGTGCTCGCCAATCGTCCACCATCCGGTTATCGCCACCCTAGTCAGGTGAAACAGTTATCGATGAATAAGAAAGATATCGAGCTACTGGCATCGGCCAATGCGCTACATAACGTTTCTGGAGACCGCTTCCAGACTCGCTGGGCGATCATGGACTCGGCGTCGGATTTACCTCTGTTTAGCCAAGCCTATGACGATGCTGAGGCAGGACATGACGAACATGTACTGCACAAGCCCAATGAGATGCAAGATCTACTCGAAGACTTCACCAGTGTCGGAATTTCATTGAACAAGCACCCCATCACTTTGCTCGAAGAAGCAGGACGATTAGGTCGATTCACACACATGAAAGATTTAATACAGCAAAGACACAAATCTATGGTCACCGTTGTCGGATTAGTCACAGGTAAACAATCTCCCGGCACCGCGGCAGGTGTCACCTTTGTTACGCTGGAAGATAGCACTGGCAATATTAATGTCGTGGTATGGGGAGCAACCGCACGCGCTCAACAGCAAGCTTATCTCACAGCCAAGGCGTTAAAAGTACAAGGGATATTAGAAAAAGAAGGTGAAGTCGTGCATGTTATCGCGGGAAAACTTATCGATATTACCGATGAAATTGTTGGCTTGAAAACCAAATCTCGGGATTTTCATTAGCGAAGTACCAACTGTTCTCAATCGATCATTGGCTAAAGAAAAGAGAGAAAGAAAAACGAAAAAGGGAAGCATCCGCTTCCCTTCAATTCCAGTTGTTGAGTTATGACTCAACTTCAGCTTCCGTACGTCTTTTCTTAAATTCCCTATACAGTAATAAGCTCAAAGTCATGACGACTTTAGACGTTAACCATATCATTAAGAGGAACTACCTTAGATTGCGTGTGAAAAATTACGCTAGTAGTTGAGCATATTTCGTTAAGAAAAATATGCTGCGTGAATATTAGCAAGCGCTTTCTATAAGGTCACTCAAAACAAACCGTACAGCAGCATTAATTATAAAATCTGACGCATTCGCTCTTGAGTCACTTCAACCAAGAGGTCTGGCTGGAACTTAGAAATAAAGCGGTTACACCCTACTTTCTCAACCATAGCTTCATTAAAACTTCCACTTAATGAAGTATTTAGCGTGATGAATAGGTCATGCATTCTTGGGTCAGTACGTACTTCGTGTGTCAGCTTGTAGCCGTCCATTTCAGGCATTTCAGCATCGGTGATCATCAACAATATTTCTTGATTGATTTCTTTGCCTTCATCACACCAGCCCTTAAGTAAGGTCAGTGCTTCTAAGCCATCACAACACTCAATAATGTTCAAACCCAACTGCGACAAGGTGCCTTTGATCTGGTTACGCGCTGTTGAAGAGTCATCAACGATAAGCACATTGCGTCCTATCATCTCCTGAGCTAATTGTTCATCTAAAACGCCTTCAGAGATCGAGACATCGTAATCAATGATCTCAGCCAACACTTTCTCAACATCGATGATCTCGACGATCTTGTGCTGCTCTTCTTCTTGAATATGCGTAATAGCGGTTAGGTAGTTTGCACGGCCTGTTGTCTTTGGCGGCGGCTGGATTTCTGTCCATGTCGTGTTCACGATATTACGAACTTGCCCAACCAAGAAACCTTGTACGGTTCGGTTGTATTCCGTAATAATCAGGTTGCTCTCTTGAGACTCCGCACGAGATGGCGGAAAGCCAATGGCACTGCGTAAATCGATAACAGGCACCGATTCACCACGTAAAGACGCAACACCCGTAATATGATGATGAGAGCCCGGTAAGCGAGTGAGTACTGGCACTTTGAGGACTTCTTTCACTTTAAATACGTTAATCGCAAATAGTTGACGACTATTTAAGCTGAATAACAAGAGTTCCAGACGGTTTTCACCGACCAGTTTGGTTCTCTGATCAACCGAATTTAAAACGCCAGACATACAACACCTTAGTGACAAATAATAACTGTGGCTACAATAGCCTACTTCAATAGGTTAAAGCAAAGCGCCAATGCACAGGATGCTTAAACTAAGTACAACAAATGATGTTATACAAAGCTTAAGTACATGGAAAGGTTCAAGGTAAGGCTACAAGACGAGAAAAAGGGGTTAACCTTCAATAACTTTCATTAACAGTTGGCCATCGTATAAGGCCTGCTTGATGAGCGCAGCACCTGGCATGGTTGCCTGCTTATAAAAACGAGATTCCACCAGCTCTAAGTCTTTATGGTAAACCGATAGACTCTGCTCTTCGATACACTTTTGAATCGCCGGGTATAACACGCTCTTCGCCTGATTGATAACACCACCCACCAAGATTTTCTCTGGGTTGAACAGGTTAATCACAATCGCAATCGCAGAACCTAGATAACGGCCTAACTGTTCAATCACTTCGACAGCCAGCGGATCCCCATTAGCAGCGGCAGCACAGATCTGTTCAATAGTGACGTCTTCAAACACCGTTAGCGTTGATTCTTCACCATTTACCAATCGCTCTTTGACTTGCTCACGGATTGCCTGAGAACTCGCCACCGTTTCTAAACAGCCTCGATTACCACAGTGGCAAAGCTTGCCTTCCTTGTCGATCTGGATATGCCCCAACTCACCGATGTTACCGTGACGTCCTTGCAGAACGCGACCATCAAGAATGATCCCGGCACCTAAACCGTGGTGAATCGAGATAAGAACAGAGTTGTCGTTGTCTTGTGAGTTACCAAACAGCTTTTCTGCTAATGCCCACGCTCGGGTATCATTGGCAATAAAAACTGGCAAACCGGTTTCTTTGTAGATCTCCGGCCCCAACGCTAAGTTTTCAACGTTATAGTGCGGCATCTGCAACACAATACCTTGCTCTGAATTCACCAGACCTGGCAGTGTGATAGCGATACTCGTCACCCTGTCGAGTTGCTCGGCATAGGTTTGGAAGAACTCATCGATTTCATGGAGAAGACGCGCAAGCACATCGTCTTGATCACGTTCATGGATATCAATCTTGGTATCGATAAGCACGTCGCCGCCCAATTCATGGAGCGCGATCGTCAAGTATCCGCGACCAAGACGCATCGACAAAAATTGCCAACCTTCGTTATTGGTTTGCAGACCGACAGCAGGACGCCCACGAGTCGTGGCTTCTTGAACCGTCGTTTCGTGAATAAGGTTAGCTTCAATGAGTTCACGGGTAATTTTAGTAATACTCGCCGGAGCCAACTCACTTTGCTTGGACAGATCGATACGAGAAATAGGACCTTTAAGGTCAATTAGTTTATATACACGACCAGCATTGACCTGTTTGATATGATCAATATGGCCCGGTTGAGCCATGTACATTTTACGCTCCAGAAATCATCAACGAGGTAATTTTTTTACTTTGCGAAGTAATTGTGAAGTCACTTGGTATATCGCCGTGACCAGTATCACGTATATACATGAATCTTTGTGTATCGAGTCAAATAGTTCGAGGAAAATTAACACCCACATCGATAATTTGCGACTTAATTTTCAGAATAAAACATCGCATTTGAGCCCTGAATTCAATAATTAAAGGCAAATCAAGAAATATCCTCCTAGCTCCCAATAAATTATCAATTAATGCATATACTTAATTCAGTCTTTTAAAAGATTACTTGGCCTCACTCTAGGAGTATTCATGACAGCCGAATTAAGAAAAACGAAAATCGTCACAACGCTAGGCCCTTCTACTGATAAAGGTAACGTGCTTGAAGAGATCATCAAAGCCGGTGCCAATATTGTTCGTATGAACTTCTCTCACGGCACCAGCGACGACCATATACAACGCGCAGAAAAAGTCAGAGCAATAGCAAAAAGACACGGTACTCAAATCGCCATTCTCGGAGACTTACAAGGTCCCAAGATTCGTGTGTCGACATTCAAAGATGGCAAAATCCAACTTGCCGTAGGCGACCTGTTCACTCTCGATAGCAGCCTAGGTTTAGGTGAAGGCAATCAAGAAGCCGTTGGCCTTGATTACAAAGAACTGCCTAACGACGTATCCGCCGGCGATATACTGTTGCTTGACGATGGTCGTGTTCAACTCAAAGTAACCAAAGTGGAAGGCTGTCGCGTTCATACCGAAGTCATCATTGGCGGCCCACTCTCAAATAACAAAGGCATCAACAAAAAAGGGGGTGGCCTTTCCGCAGAAGCGCTAACAGAAAAAGACAAGCGCGACATCGTCACCGCCGCACAAATCAAAGTGGATTACCTAGCGGTGTCTTTCCCTCGTAATGGTGAAGACATGCACTATGCTCGTCAGCTTGCACGAGAAGCCGGCTTAGAAGCTCACCTCGTCGCAAAAGTGGAGCGAGCAGAGACAGTAGCTACAGTTGAGAACATGGATGACATCATAATGGCCTCAGATGTGGTCATGGTGGCTCGTGGTGACCTCGGAGTGGAAATTGGCGACCCTGAGTTAGTCGGAGTACAAAAACAGCTTATACGCCGTGCCAGAGCGCTTAACCGAACTGTCATCACCGCAACTCAGATGATGGAATCAATGATTTCTGCGCCAATGCCAACCCGTGCCGAAGTTATGGATGTTGCCAACGCCGTACTCGATGGCACCGATGCTGTGATGCTGTCTGGTGAAACTGCAGCTGGTGACTACCCAGTCGAGACCGTAAAATCGATGGCTGAAGTCTGTATTGGTGCGGAAAAAATGGCAGGCATTAATAACCAATCCAATTACCGTATTGACCGCACCTTTGTTACTGCCGAAGAAACCGTTTCGATGGCGACCATCTACTCTGCAAACCATATGGAAGGCATTAAAGGCGTTGTCACTCTCACCGAGTCAGGCCGCACCGCACTGATGATGTCTCGCCTGAGTGCCGACATGCCGATCTACGCGCTGTCTCGTAACGAAGGAACGCTTAATCGCTGTACCTTATACCGAGGTGTGACACCAATCTACTTCGAGACAGAAGCCGAAGACAGCTTTGACATTGCACTATCTACACTCACTTGCTTGAAAGAGAAAGGACACCTTAAGTTTGGTGACCTAGTGATCGTCACTCAAGGCGACATTATGGATGTAGCAGGGTCAACCAACTGTATGAGAATCTTGCCTGTCACCTAATATTTGACCTTAAGGCGAAACGATTCGCCTAATCTCAAAAAACTTAAAAGGGTTATCGAACCAAGTTCAATAACCCTTTTTCATTTCAGAACACGACTCACTAAAATCTGCTTAAACAGCATAACGAGCTCACAGCATGCTAGCTCATCAACTTCGGGAATTAGTTACCCGCAGCAATGGTGGCTAACTGTGGCATATGCGAGTTGCGAGCGTTTTCCGTTGAGGTATAGGTCTCCACAAATCGGTAACCGGCTTCTAAACCCAATTCGTAATCATGCAGTAAATCATCTTTATGACTCATTAATGAGCTCGATTTAAGCGTTTGACTAGGTGCTATCTGAACCACAAACGCGTCGTCTGGTGGCGAATTCAAAAAATCCTGAGTCAATGAGTAGGTCTGATAATGCACCATCAGCATGTCAGCCAACCCTGAATCAAACTTATCTCCGATTAAATGACTTAAGCGATAAATATCATCTGCACCAAATAGCCAGCGACCACCGTTCAGCAGGTCTAAATGCCCACGGTCACGCTTCTGCTCTTTTGAGCGCATAATTTGTTGTTGGAAGAAAGAGGTCCAGTCGGTTTTCCACTGTTCCACTTTCTGTTGCCAATGGCCTTGAACACTGTCGAAAGATTCGCGGAACCACTCCAGTTCTTCTGCAGATATAGGTTTAGGCGCTTTGACTGAAGATCCCTTAACTGGTGCTTCAACCAAATGGGTATTACCTTCCTCCACCACTGGCTCAGTACGAATCACCACAATAGAACGAGCTTGTCTTCGCCACGCTTCCTGAACTGGGATACACGCCGATACACCACCGTCCACATAAGCACTGTCACCAATAAAGACTTCGTCATTGTACAAGCGAGGAATAGCACAGGTCGCAATCATCACCTTGTACCAATCTTCGCCCAATAATGGGAAGTAGTGGTCTCGTAAGTCTTTGGAATCCGTTACAGCCGCATAGAAGTGGCGATCGCCTAGCGTTTGTCGCCCTAAATCCAGATCGAGCTTATATGGGTAAGCCATGATTTGTTCTAGCGCCCATTCTAATCCTAGGTTCTTTCTGTGTCGTATATAGGAAAAGAGATTGAAGAACTCTGGTGAGGTTGTGAGGTCGAGAACAAAAGAACGTCCAAGGCCTTTATCACGGCACAGATAAGCACATAAGTTGAGAGCACCTGCTGAGGTACCAAAAAATTCGTCGAAGGGGTCAAAATTTGAGAGAAGAAAGGCATCCAGCACTCCAGAAGTAAAAATACTTCTCTGTCCGCCACCTTGAGCGACCAGTGCTGTTTTTCCAGCAATAAACTTAGCGTAATAATCCAAGTCTATTGCTGTATCAATATTGGTTATAATCCCACTATTCATTATTCATTATTCATTATTCCCTGAGTATCAAAACTCAGCCTCGCAATAGATGGTATTAACTACCAATCGCAATAAAGCCAAATGAAAGAATGATCATGTAGATAAACACGGTAATTTGTAGGGCATTTTTAAGATTATGGTCCATAGACACCTCTGGTTTATTATTAATTTGTCGAGTCTCTATTTAAGTACTATCAGGTGTGTGAAGTATCTTCAAGAATCGTCGAAATTAGTCGCACAATATTGATGTAACCATCACAATTAGTAAGTGTATGGATAAGGATATACTCATGAATAACAAAGCAAATATGATGGCACTGATTACGCTTCTCTCCGTTTCAAGCGCGTATGCTTCGCCGGAGATCATCATTACACCTATGGTAGGTTATACCGGCGGTGGCAGTGTCGAAGACCAGGACGGTAAAACCTATGACATGAAAGGCTCTGAAAATTACACCTTTGCCATTGAAACGCCACTTGAAAAAGGACGCATCGGCTTCTTCTACTCCAATCAGAGCTCGGAATTAGAAACGCTTAACCTAAGCTCCTCCATCCAATACCTGCACCTTCAAAGCAGCATCTACTACCCTGCTTCGCCTGTGTTGTCGGGTTATCTAGGGCTAGGCCTGGGTGCTTCTTACGTCGATGTAGACTGGGCAAAAGATAAGTATGGATTCTCAACTTCTATCTTTGGTGGCTTAGAGTACAAATTTAGTGACCGACTAGCGTTGAACACACAAGTACGTTGGTTAGGCACGGTTGTCGACAACGATACCTCCGGTGTTTGTAATATCCCAAATAACGGGCAAGAGTGCATCATTCGCTTTGATACCGACTGGATGAACCAATTCCAAGCCAATGTCGGACTGAGTTTTACTTTCTAAGCGGCTCAATGAAGCAAAAATATAAGATCGGCCCAAACTAAAAAACCAGCTAAATGCTGGTTTTTTCATTATTAAAACGGTTTTAGTTCAGGTTAGAACTTATAGGTAACACCTAAAGCGCCGCCCACTTGCAACTCAACACCTTTATACATATCGAGTTCAGGGTGAACTTGAGCGTAAGCATTCCAACCTTCGTAGAAATTCACTTTCACGCCTAACGGCAAGCGTAAGCCAAAGTCGTCATTCCATTCAGCCCAAGCACCAGCACCGACGTACCAGCTCAACGGAGCTTCAGTCTCGAACTGACCACGCTTCAAAATGTAATCAAAGGCAGCGTCGTCATTGCCAATCGTAGCACGGTATTTCTGATCAAATTCCACAACGACACTCAGGTCTTGGTCAATGGCGAGTCCAACTTCCAAAGCTGGAGCTTCAGAAGCTTGAGCAAACGAGGCTCCGCTGCAGCACATAAGGCCGATCAAGTAACGATGTTTCATAATATTCTCAGACTGTACTTAAAAAACGGAAGTCTACTGGAATCTCAGCAAAAGGTGTCATCGCTGGGTAAAAGATAAAAGACACGAAAAATTTGGGAACGACCATCAAATGATCGAGTTGAATGATAAGTACCTGAGTTAATGGAGATTAAGCACAATAGATCTTTCATAGAGCAGAAAACAAAAAAGGAGGCCTTTCGGCCTCCTTTCAATTTATTGAATCAGAGAATTAACCGTTGTTACGGATCCACTCATCCATGTCTGTCTTAAGGTTGTCAGACTTAGTACCGAAGATAGCTTGTACGCCACCCGCTACTACTACAACACCTGCAGCGCCTAGTTTCTTCAGCTTGTCTTGGTCAACAAGAGCTGTATCAGCTACTGCAACACGTAGACGAGTAATACAAGCGTCAAGACCAGTGATGTTCGCTTTGCCACCGAATGCAGCAACTAGCTCACCAGCAAGTTCAGAACCAGTCGCAACTGACTCTTCTTCAGTCTCGTCTTCACGGCCTGGAGTTTTAAGGTCTAGAGCTTTAATCACAGTGCGGAATACGATGTAGTAAATTGCAGCGTAAGCAATACCACATACAACCATTAGGCCCATCTTAGACGCGTTGCCAGATAGAACTAGGAAGTCGATTAGACCGTGTGAGAAAGATGTACCGTGTACAAAACCTAGAGTGTTCGCAAGAACGTATGCAGAACCAGCTAGTAGAGCGTGGATTGCGTACAGTACTGGAGCAACGAATAGGAAAGAGAATTCGATTGGTTCAGTGATACCCGTTAGGAATGAAGTCAACGCAGCAGAAGCCATGATGCCCATTACTTTAGCGCGGTTTTCAGGCTTAGCTGAGTGTGCAATCGCGATTGCAGCAGCAGGTAGACCGAACATCTTGAACATGTAACCACCAGCTAGCTGACCGAAGCCATTGCCCGCTGCACGAGATGCGTCATCAGCAACTAAGTAACAAGTAAGAACACCGTTTTGAGTTTCGCCAGCAGCGTTTACACAAGTACCAGCTTCAAAGAAGAAAGGTACGTTCCAAACGTGGTGAAGACCAAATGGAATTAGAGAACGCTCAACGATACCGTAGATACCAAACGCCACTTGTGGGTTTTGGTGAGCAGCCCAATCAGAGAACGCAGAGATAGCGCCGCCAACTGGTGGCCATACTACAGATAGTAGGATTGCTAGACCAATCGCAGAGAAACCTGTGATGATTGGCACAGCACGCTTACCAGCGAAGAAGCCAAGGTACTCTGGTAGTTGAATACGGAAGAAACGGTTGAATGCCCAAGCAGCAACACCACCGACTAGGATACCACCTAGTACACCAGTATCGATTTTATCAACGCCCATTACACCAGCCATTACGCCAAGTGTAGCAGTCATGATGCCATAACCAACGATAGCAGCTAGACCCGCTACACCATCGTTGTTAGTAAAGCCAAGTGCAACACCTACTGCGAACAGTAGTGCCATTTGACCGAATACTGAACCACCAGCTTGTTCCATTAAGTTTGAAACGATTTCTGGAATGAAAGGAAGATCTGCTGCACCGACACCTAGCAAAATACCCGCAACTGGTAAAACTGATACTGGAAGCATCAGAGACTTACCAACTTTCTGCAGGCTAGCAAAAAGGTTCTTAAACATGTTTATGCTCCTGATAAAGATAAAATAATTATATTGGGTTCTAACGGCACACCCCCGTAGCCTATATGTTAGCACCCTGCGAAAATGTAACCATGTATTGCATTATATTTTCTGCCGCTAAATATATATTGATGGGGAACTAACTTTCTAGTCACTTACGAAATTTAGTTTCAAAACACGTCTTGGATCACATGTCAAATCTAGAAATGCAATGCTTTACAAGTGTTTAATGCATTGAAATATATAAGTATTTTTCAAGAGCCTTATTATTTTACTGGGTAAATAAAATAGGAGCGAATGTTATTTTTAGTAACAAAATTACAAATGTTATAATTAGCGCTCTCAAGTTCAACATAATTCGTAAACATTAAAAAAAAACGTATTTTTGGTGATCAAAAACACAAAAAGGGAGCTTTTGCTCCCTTTTATTTGTTTACTTAGATTTTTATCGCAAAAAAAGTTTTTGGTAATTTTTGGTCGTTTGTTCGGCAACCTCTTTCATCGACACACCTTTTAATTGCGCAATGTAGGCCGCCACTTCGACGACATATGCAGGCTGATTCTGCTTTCCACGATATGGAATGGGCGCCAAGTATGGAGAATCCGTCTCGATCAGCAACCTGTTTAGCGGTAGGTTTTTAACAACTTCTTTAAGTTCTGTAGCCTGCTTAAAGGTCACAATGCCTGAAATTGAGATATAGAAACCTAGTTCCATTGCTGCTTCTGCGAATGCTTGATCTTCGGTAAAGCAGTGAATCACACCGCCACACTTCTCAGCTCCGCCATCACGTAAAATAGCTAATGTGTCTTCACGTGCGTTACGAGTGTGAATGATCAAAGGTTTATTCAGCTCAACGGCTAACTCAACATGCTGCTTAAATCGTAGCTGTTGCAGCTCCGCCGTCTCTGGTTGGTAGTGATAATCTAAACCTGTCTCTCCAATCGCCACAACCTTAGGGTTGCTCGCGTATTCACGCATTGTCTCTAGGCTGAAATCACTTTCAACATCGAGAGGGTGAACGCCACAAGAGGCTTTAACGTTATCAAACGGCGAGATCATCTCGAGCATATTTTCAAACGAATCGAGTGTCACACCGACAGAAAGCAATTGGTCTACATTAGCAGCCTTCGCCTTGTTAACCACATCTTCTACGCTGGTGTGTAAATCTTGGTAATCCAGTTTGTCTAAATGGCAGTGGGAATCTACGAACATGTTTCCTCGCAAGTGGCTATCAGCCAATTCATTATGAGTAGCTCCGTATTGAGCCCAGGGTGTTGCTTTAACTGCTCAATCAATGTCAGCAGTTTATTCGATGCTGCATAAGCACTTTGATAAGACATCGCCTCACACAGTGCTTTCGCACTCGGAGTGAAAGCCTGATTCGCCAAACCAAAATGCAGCTTCTGTACATCTGACAATAGATGCCAAAGCCAGCCAAGTTGAATCAAAGGGTCTTTGCTAAGCTCTGTAGAGAACTTTAGCATGTCAGGTTGAGTGCCTTTTATCACATTCACAAAGCCATCGAGCGCTTTTGTTGAAGCTTCAACGCCACCTTGCTCAAACATCGCTTTTGCTTTTAAAGGCGCGTTGTCATTGAGTGCTAAAATATACTGCGGTACCGCTTTGCCCACTTCACCATCTAACCACGCTGATGCTGTCTCTAACTGCGGACTAACCACATTGAATTGCTGACAACGGCTAATAATAGTCGGCATTAAGCGATTACTGTTACGAGTAGACAGAATGAAGATGCACTTGCTTGATGGCTCTTCCAGAGTTTTCAATAGTGCGTTGGAAGCCGATTCGTTCATTGCTTCAGCAGGGTTAAGCAAAATAACGCGCAAACCACCTAACTGAGAAGACTCTTGAGCCCAGCGGTTACTGGCACGCACTTGATCAACCGTGATCGACTTACCTTCTTTCTCGGGTGAGATCACATGAAAATCAGGATGACTGCCCGACTTCATTAACTCACAGCTGTGGCAAAACCCGCACGACTCGCTTTCATAGTTCGTGCACATCAATGCGTCGGTAAGTTGGCTAATCAAAGCATCAACGCCGAGCCCTTCCGGTGCATTAACAATCACAGAGTTAGGAAAACGCTCCGCATCGAGACTTTTTTTCCACTCACTCCATACCGGTGTGAGCCAAGAATACACTTCAGCCATGACTACCTACTGTTTGTCGAGCCAAGCAGTTAGCGCGACTTTAATATCAGCGGCTACTTGCTCAATTTCTTGCTGCGCGTTAATCACAAGTACAGAATCATCTTGTTCTGCAATTTCTAGATAGCGCTCACGCGTGCGGTCGAAAAATGAGATGTCCATCTTTTCAATTCTATCAAGCTCACCACGGCCTCTGGCACGCTCTAGCCCTACTCTAGGGTCTAGGTCCAAATATAGCGTTAGATCGGGTTTAAAGCCGCCTAGCGTGGTTGCTTTCAGTGATTCCATAGTCGTGCGCGCGATCTGGCGACCACCACCTTGGTATGCCTGTGAAGACATATCATGACGATCACCCAATACCCATTGACCATTGGCGAGTGCCGGCTTGATGACGTTCTCGACTAATTGAACACGTGCTGCATACATCAACAGCAATTCAGTCATGTCTTGAAGCTTCTCGCCTTCGTGCTCTTCTTTAACCAATGAACGCATCTTTTCAGCTAAGACAGTACCACCCGGCTCGCGAGTATTAACAATATCTTCAACACCCGATGCTTTTAATGTCTCAACGATGGCATTGATTGCTGTGCTTTTGCCAGCGCCTTCAAGGCCTTCAACCACGATAAATTTCGACTGATTCATAATTATTTCTTTATCTGTTTTTTCTTAATTGCTTTAAGTAAGCTCGCACTGCACGGTTATGCTCAGTCAAACTCTTTGAAAATACGTGCCCACCTGTTCCACTCGCAACGAAATACAAGTAGTTGCTCTTCTCTGGATTCAACGCCGCGTTGATAGACGCTTTGCCTGCCATAGCGATAGGTGTCGGTGGCAAGCCACTCATTGTATAGGTGTTGTAAGGCGTTGGCGTGCGTAAGTTTTTCTTACGGATGTTGCCATCGTAGCTGTCACCCATGCCATAGATAACCGTTGGGTCAGTTTGCAAACGCATACGCTTGTTTAGACGGTTAACAAACACAGAAGAAACACGCTCACGTTCTGACGCAACAGCGGTCTCTTTCTCAATGATAGATGCAAGAATTAACGCTTCGTATGGCGATTTAAGAGGCAGCTTATCCGCTCGATTTTCCCACTCTTCATTCACCACGCTCATTAGGTCTCGATGCGCGCGCTTCAACAAATCTAAATCAGTGGTGCCGTAGGTGTAGTGATACGTTTCTGCTAAGAAGAGACCTTCTAGCTTTTCGTTTTCAATACCCAACTTTTCAGCGATCTCTTTTTCAGAAACGCCATCCAATGTCTGTTGAATGAATTCGTTGTCTTTTAGCTGAACAAGCCATTCGTCAAAACGACTGCCTTCAACAAAGGTAATAGTAAACTGGTGTTCTTTCCCTTCTACAAGCACCTGTAGCGCTTGCTCTAAGGTTAAACCCGGTTCAAGCAGGAAAGTACCCGCTTTTACGTCTACAAGCTCAGGATGTAACTTACGGATTAATTTCTCGTAAGGAGAAGCCTCAAACAGCCCCTCGTTAATCAACTGGGCTAGAACGCGGTTAAAGCTGCTACCTGAAGCAACAGTCACGACTTGTGGTTTTTCTAATTGAATAACTTGTTTCAGGTTATCTTGCGCTTGGTTGTAAACATAAAAACCAGCAGCACCGGCTGCAATTAAGCACAAGATAATAAAAATAAATAACTTTTTGATCACGAGTTTAGTTGTCCTTGAAGGCTACGAGTAACGGTTCCAATGTTAAATTGGGTATCACTAATACGGGTAACTGGGGCAACCCCTAAAATGGAGTTTGTCATGAAAACCTCATCAGCTTGCATGAGTTGAGATAAGCAGTAGTCACTAATTGTAACGGAAAGTTCAGCCTGATTCAGCGCGGTTAACACTTGCTTACGCATAACCCCCGCGACACCACTTTGAGTGAGTTGAGGTGTGTATATCGACTGACCTTTGCGCCAGAACAGATTGGCCATGGTGGTTTCAATCACATTGCCCGATATATCAAGAACCACACCATCCACTTCATTAGCTTGATCCATTTCATCTTTCATCAAAATCTGCTCAAGGCGATTATTGTGCTTATGGCCAGCCAGTAGTGGGCTCAAACCTAGCGCTTGATGGCAGATACCGAGTTCAACACCGGAGTCTTGCCACGCTGAATAATGGCTTGGGTAATCAAAGGTACTGATGGTGATTGTCGGCTTGGCGATATTCTTGGTACTGTAGCCACGCCCACCCGCTCCACGACTAACGTGCAGCTTGATCCCTGCTTTTTGATTATGAGGCTTGTTGGCGTTATGGAGCTTCTTTGAACCATCAAGGCTCTTTGTGCCATGAAGAGCGTTATGTTGGATGTGTTGAAGCGCAGTATCGAGCCAAAGACTAACAACATCCCAATCAAGAGCAGAAATGCGTAGTGCTTTAAGGCACTCGTCGACACGGTGCTGATGATCGTGAAGATGTTGTATCTCACCATCACTCACGAGCATTGTCGTAAAACAGCCGTCTCCGTACTGAAACGAGCGATCCAAAATATCGATAGTTTGCTGGCTTTCTCCATCAACCCAAAACATGTTTTTCCCCATAAAAAGAAACGGCTCAATGCTAAAGCATCAAGCCGTTTAAAAACAAGTCTAATTGTGACTATCTACGAGTGTTTACGTCTTTAATAAGATGATTAAATCTTTTTGAAGATCAAACAGCCGTTTGTACCACCGAAACCGAATGAGTTACATGCAGCATATTCCATGTTGCTAACTTCACGCGCAGTGTGAGGTACTAAGTCAATATCTAAGCCTTCTTCAGGATCATCTAGGTTGATTGTTGGTGGAACAATTTGGTCAACCAGAGACATAGCCGTGATGATAGCTTCAGCAGAACCAGCAGCACCTAGAAGGTGGCCTGTCATTGATTTCGTAGAAGAAACCAATACTTGCTTGCTGCCTGCTTCGCCAAGAGCACGCTTGATGCCCTTAACTTCCGCTACGTCACCTGCAGGAGTCGAAGTACCGTGTGCGTTTACATAACCGATTTGTTCACCAGTAATGCCAGCATCACGCATAGCCGCTTCCATTGCTAGTGCGCCACCTGAGCCATCTTCACTTGGAGATGTCATGTGGTAAGCGTCACCCGACATACCGAAGCCAACTAGCTCACAGTAAATCTTAGCGCCACGAGCTTTCGCATGTTCGTACTCTTCAAGAACCATCATGCCTGCACCGTCGCCAAGAACGAAGCCATCACGGCCTTTGTCCCATGGACGAGAAGCTTTTTGAGGCTCATCGTTACGAGTAGAAAGTGCTTTAGCCGCACCAAAACCGCCCATACCTAGTGGAGTTGATGCTTTTTCAGCACCACCCGCTAGCATTGCGTCTGCATCGCCGTATGCAATCATACGAGCCGCGTGACCAATGTTATGTAGGCCAGTCGTACATGCAGTAGAAATCGCGATGTTTGGACCGCGTAGGCCACGCATGATAGACATGTGACCAGCAATCATATTCACGATCGTCGACGGTACGAAGAACGGGCTGATCTTACGAGGGCCTTTTTCAGTTAGAGCTTGGTGACCGGCTTCGATCAAACCAAGACCACCAATACCAGAACCGATAGCAACACCCACACGTGGAGCGTTTTCTTCAGTAATAGTTAGGGCTGAATCATCTAAAGCTTGAATACCTGCTGCGACGCCGTACTGGATGAACAAGTCCATCTTACGAGCATCTTTTTTAGTCATATACTCTTCGCAGTTAAAGTCTTTAACTAGACCTGCAAAACGAGTTGAGAAATTGGTTGCATCAAAATGATCGATATTAACGATACCACTTTGACCAGCTAGCAGGGCTTTCCAAGAAGATTCTACAGTGTTGCCTACCGGTGACAACATACCCATGCCAGTGACAACTACACGACGCTTGGACACGATTTTACACTCCGGGGATTGAGGTGATTTAAGATGAGGATAGATGAGTTAGATAAAACACAGGCGGTCGAGGTGACCGCCTGGGAGAGATTATTACTGAGCGCTAGTTACGTAATCGATAGCTGCTTGAACAGTAGTAATTTTCTCAGCTTCTTCATCTGGGATTTCAGTGTCGAATTCTTCTTCTAGAGCCATTACTAGCTCTACTGTGTCTAGAGAATCTGCACCTAGGTCATCAACGAAAGAAGCTTCGTTTTTAACTTCAGCTTCGTCTACACCTAGCTGTTCAACAATGATTTTCTTTACGCGTTCTTCGAGGTTGCTCATTTTTTCTTTTCCTTTACAGAGTTCGCTTTATGCGATGTTTTCCGTAGTTTATTCAATCTATTGAAAGTTGCAAGGTCAACTTTTCTGGTCAAACCACAATTTTCACGATTTTAACCGAAATTACGTATGATCTTGACTTAAATCATGCACAAATGTTGCACATAATTTACACCATGTACATACCGCCATTGACGTGAAGTGTTTCACCTGTGATATAAGCTGCCGCAGGTGACGCCAAAAATACCACAGCTTCAGCGATTTCGCGAGGGTCACCTAGTCGACCTGCTGGTACATTCGCCAAAGTTGCTGCACGTTGGTCATCATTTAGCGCTTTAGTCATGTCAGTTTCGATGAAACCAGGAGCTACAGTGTTCACTGTAACGCCACGAGACGCAACTTCACGAGCCATTGATTTAGTAAAACCAATTACGCCTGCTTTTGCAGCTGCGTAGTTAGCTTGACCAGCGTTACCCATTGTACCTACTACAGAACCAACGTTTACTATACGACCTTGACGCTTCTTCATCATGCCACGCAATACAGCTTTAGACATGCGGAAGATAGGAGTTAGGTTAGTATCGATGATGTCATTCCATTCGTCGTCTTTCATACGCATCAGTAGGTTATCACGAGTGATACCTGCGTTGTTAACTAGAATGTCAATCGCACCGAATTCATCGTTGATGGTTTTCAGTGTAGCAGCAATTGAGTCAGTATCCGTTACATTAAGAGCAAGACCTTTACCGTTCTCACCAAGGTACTCGCTGATTGCAGCTGCGCCGCCTTCAGATGTCGCAGTACCGATAACTTTAGCACCACGCTCAACTAAAAGTTCAGCGATTGCACGACCGATGCCACGGCTTGCGCCTGTAACTAGTGCAACTTTGCCTTCTAAATTCATCATAACTTCTCTATTAAGTGGTTATTTACTTAGCAGCTTCTAGTGATGCAGTATCATTAACTGCAGCAGCTGTCATAGTTTTTACGATTCGTTTTGTTAGACCAGTAAGAACTTTACCAGGGCCTAATTCAAGTAGCTTCTCAACGCCTTGCTCATTCATCGCTTGTACACCTTCAGTCCAACGAACTGGGCTGTATAGCTGACGAACAAGTGCGTCTTTAATTTTTGCAGGGTCTGTTTCAGCAATAACATCAACGTTATTGATAACAGGCAATGCTGGCGTGTTGAACTCTAGAGCTTCTAGAGCCACTGCTAGCTTATCTGCTGCTGGCTTCATCAGTGCACAGTGAGACGGCACAGAAACAGGTAGCGGAAGTGCACGCTTAGCGCCCGCTTCTTTACAAAGTGCACCAGCACGCTCTACTGCCGCTTTGTTACCCGCGATAACAACTTGGCCAGGAGAGTTAAAGTTAACTGGAGACACAACTTCGTCTTGCGCAGCTTCTTCACACGCTTTAGCAATCGCTTCATCGTCTAGACCGATGATTGCGTACATTGCACCAACACCTGCAGGAACCGCTTCTTGCATCAGTTGACCACGTAGTTCAACCAGCTTGATCGCTTCTTTAAAGTCGATAACGCCGGCACATACAAGTGCAGAATATTCACCTAGGCTGTGACCTGCTAGATTTACAGGTTGCTCTAGGCCAAGCTCTTGCCATACACGCCAAATTGCAACAGACGCTGTTAATAGAGCCGGTTGAGTGCGAAAAGTTTCATTTAGATTTTCTACAGGACCATCTTGAACCAATGCCCATAGATCGTAACCAAGTGCTTCTGAAGCTTCAGCAAATGTCTTTTTAACAACATCATACTGTTCGCCTAGGTCAGCAAGCATACCGATAGCTTGAGAGCCTTGGCCTGGGAATACGATAGCAAATTTGCTCATTGTAATTTTCCTTTAAGCAAAGCAAAAAATTGAATAAGGCACATAAGTTATGTGCCTTGTTTGTTGATTATCGCTTGGGGTTAGAATTTAACTAACGCAGAACCCCAAGTGAAGCCGCCGCCAAATGCTTCAAGTAGAAGCGTTTGACCACGTTTAATTCGCCCGTCGCGAACAGCCTCATCTAGGGCCGTTGGTACGGTAGCTGCTGACGTGTTGCCGTGCTTATCAAGAGTAATCACTACTTGATCAAGCGACATCGTCAGCTTTTTAGCGGTTGCCGAGATAATACGGTAGTTCGCTTGGTGTGGAACTAACCAATCAAGCTCTGACTTATCCATATTGTTCGCCGCTAAGGTGTCTTTAACTAGCTTAGAAAGCTGAGTTACCGCCACTTTAAATACTTCGTTGCCCGCCATGTGCAGCCATTTGTCTGCATCACCGCCGCGCTCTGGTACTTCTAGGCTTAGAAGCTCACCGTATTTACCATCAGAGTAAATATGAGTAGACAAAATACCTGGCTCTTCGCTTGCGCCTACAACCACCGCGCCTGCTGCATCACCAAATAGGATGATAGTAGAGCGGTCAGTCGGATCACAGGTTTTTGACAGTGCATCAGCACCAATTACCAAAACGTTCTTACACATGCCAGTCTTGATGTGTTGATCAGCAACAGACAGTGCGTAGACAAAACCAGAACACGCTGCAGCCAAATCAAACGCAGGGCAGCCTTTGATACCAAGCTTGCCTTGTACCTGACATGCCGAAGACGGGAATGTGTGGCTACTGCTGGTTGTCGCAACGATGATTAAATCAATCTCTTCTTTGTCGATACCTGCCATTTCAATGGCATTTTCAGCAGCGTAAAACGCCATATCAGCAACGGTTTCGTTTTCCGCTGAAATACGACGCTCTTTAATACCCGTTCTAGCAACGATCCACTCATCGCTAGTCTCTACCATTTTCTCTAAGTCTGCGTTAGTACGCACCTGAGATGGCAAGTAGCTGCCAGTACCTAAAATTTTGCTATACATGAAGACTAATAATGCCTCTCGAGTAAAACCGCTTCCAAACGATCGCTAATGCGGCTGGGGACTTGTCGTTTGACCTCGTGTACTGCTTCACCAATCGCGTTGACGACTGCAGACACATCAGCACTTCCATGACTTTTAATGACAATGCCGCGCAATCCTAACAAACTTGCGCCGTTATACTGGTCGGGGTTCAAGGTTTTTAATTCAGTAAATAGCTCAGAAAACAGCATTCTGGCTATCCAACCCTTTATTGTTGAAGCCATCATGCGCGTTTTTAGCTTATCAATAAAGAGCTGAGCCGTACCTTCGCACGTTTTTAAGCAGACATTGCCCACAAAACCATCACATACGACGACATCAGCAGCATCTTGAAGTAATTGATTACCTTCAATATAGCCTATGAAGTTCACAGACTGAGTATTAGACAACATTTCAGCGCATCGTTTTACAAGGTCATTGCCTTTAATTTCTTCTGCACCGATATTCAAGATAGCGACACGTGGTGCGCGACCTAAATGTTGTTCTGCTAATGCACTGCCCATGACAGCAAACTGAAACAGTGAATCTGCGTCACTAGAAACGTTCGCCCCTAAATCAAGCATCCATGTGCGATTTCCGGATGCAGTAGGCAAAGCTGAAACCAATGCAGGCCTATCAATACCGGGAAGAAGCTTGAGTCTGAAACGGGATAAAGCCATCAGTGCGCCAGTGTTACCACCACTCACACAAGCATCAGCCTGTGATTCGGCAACCAGATCGATAGCGGCACGCATAGAGCTACCCTGACTATTACGTAAGGCTAGTGAAGGTTTTTCAGAATTGGAAATGACTCGATCACAATGCTGGATACTCAAACGAGAATCAGGCATTCGACCTAATGAAGATAATTGAGATGTGATCGCGTTTCGATCACCTATTAGAATGACTTTTAGCTCTGGGAAATACGACAGTGCCTGCACGGCGGCAGGCACTGTTACACGAGGACCGAAGTCCCCGCCCATTGCATCAAGCGCAACGGTTAGATTTTGCAAAGGTCAACCTTACTTGTTGATAACCTTTTTGCCGCGGTAGAAACCTTCGGCAGTCACGTTGTGACGTAGGTGAGTTTCACCTGAAGTTGCGTCTACAGAAAGTGCAGCTGTAGTTAGCGCATCGTGTGAACGACGCATGCCACGCATTGAACGTGATTTCTTGCTCTTTTGTACGGCCATTGACCCTACTCCTATGTAAATTCTTAAAGAAGCAATTACTTCTTTAAGCTTTTTAAAACATCAAATGGATTCGGCTTTTTGTCTTCCTCAATTTCTTCAGGAAGTTCACCAAACACCAAGTTATTTGAGTTAACGCTACATTTCGCATCGTCGTGCATTGCTATTTGTGGCAATCCAAGGATGAACTCGTCTTCAACTAATTGAATCAGGTCTAACTCACCGTACTCGTTCAGATCTACCAAATCGTACTCTTCCGGTGCTTCCTCTTCACTTTTCTCACTGTAAACAGGAGTATAAGTAAATTGGACATCGCACTCATGTGCGAAAACCTCATTACAACGTTGACACTCTAAATCGACTTCGACGTTAGCTTTACCAGAGATAACGACTAATCGTTGTTCATCAAGCCCAAATGACATTGAGACTTGCGCGTCACGTTTTACGCCTTCAGTTGCTTCAGTTAAACGCTTCAAAAGACTGACCTGAATGATACCATCCATATCGAGTCGTTTTTGAGCCGTTCTTGCCGGATCAACTGTACGCGGTATTTTTTCCTTTTGCATAGGGCGCGAATCTTATCTTCCAAATCGTGTTTAGTCAAAGGAAATGGCAAAAAAAATGTACTTTCCTGCCTTTCCTATTCAGAGCATTATGAATAGCAGGACAAGTTACGTTATCCTGAGATAAATGCTTCCTTGAATTGTAAATTAAAATGAGAAATTACCAACTAGTTTTAGCCTCTACATCACCATTTAGGCAAGAGATCCTCAAAAAACTACAGTTAAGCTTCATTACAGCCAAGCCAGACTGCGATGAAACGCCGCTTCCAGAAGAGACACCACAACAGTTGGTGATGCGCCTTGCTGAGACCAAAGCTAAGTCTTGTGTTGTGGAGCAACCTAGCTTAGTCATTGGTTCTGATCAGGTTTGCGTAATTGATGGAGAGATCATTGGTAAGCCTCACACTCGAGAAAAAGCGATCGAGCAGTTATCTCGTCAAAGCGGCAAGAGCATTACTTTTTATACTGGGCTTTCGGTTTGGAACAACGAGACCAATGAAGCTGACACACGTCTCGACACCTTTGTAGTGCATTTCCGCGATTTAACTAAGCAACAGATCATTAGTTATGTTGAAAAAGAGCAGCCTTATTACTGCGCAGGCAGTTTTATGTGTGAAGGGTTAGGCATCGCGTTGTTTAAACAGATGGAAGGTAAAGATCCAAATACTTTGATCGGCTTACCGCTGATCGATCTAGTCGATATGTTAGAAGCGCAAGGAATGGGTGTACTATAACGGATACGCTCTCTTTGTTAGAGATTCCCTACTCCTTCCTTCGTCAGTCTAGGGAATGGCGGAACACGCAATTTTATCTAACCAACTAATGATATAGAGCGTGATTTTAAAAAGTCGTCATCCTCAAGGGCGAGGAACGAGCGACTTGGGGATCTTCTACAACAGATGAAAACAAAAAAGGTTGACGATATTCGTCAACCTTTCTCATTTATGGATACTGAAGAACAAATTTAGAGGCACTCTATACCTTCGTATCTCGTATCTCGTATCTCGTATCTTCTTAAAGCTTACGTAAACCAGTTAGGGCTTTCTCTAGCCTTCTTTCCATTGGCGCCGAGATATCCATCTTCTCTTCACTACCTGGGTGTGTGAACTTGATGTTTGCTGCATGTAGGAACAGACGATCAAGACCAACCTTACCCGTGTAAGCGTCAAAACGACGATCACCGTAGCGATCATCCCAAGCAATTGGGTGACCAGTATACTGAGCGTGAACACGAATTTGGTGTGTTCGGCCTGTAATTGGGCTTGCTTGAATCAACGTCGCCTCTTGGAATTTTTCTAAAACCTTAAAACGGGTTTCAGAAGCTTTACCATTCGGGTTAACTCGAACAATGCTGTTCACTTCATTTTTCAACAAAGGTGCGTTGACGACTTTGCAGCTGTTCTTCCATTCGCCCATAACTAAAGCGAAGTAGTATTTTTGAACCGTTTTTTCACGGAACTGTGCTTGAAGGTGTCTTAGCGCCGAGCGCTTCTTAGCAACAAGCAAAATGCCAGACGTATCTCTATCGATACGGTGCACTAATTCAAGAAAACGAGCATCAGGGCGAAGAGCACGTAATGCTTCAATCGCGCCAAACTTTAATCCGCTACCACCATGAACAGCAGTGCCAGACGGTTTGTTAAGAATTAGCATGTGATCATCTTCATAAATGATGCACTGTTCTAATTCTGAAACCTTGTTGAGTTTCGTGCTCGGCACGTTCTCTTCTGTTTTCTCTTCAATAGTAACCGGAGGGATACGAACTAAATCGCCAGCTTTTAGTTTGTACTCAGCCTTGATGCGTTTTTTATTTACGCGGACTTCGCCTTTACGCACGATTCGGTAAATCATGCTTTTCGGGATGTTTTTTAATTGGTTGCGTAAGAAGTTATCAATACGCTGACCAGCCATATCTTCGTCAATGTCGACGAATTGGACTTGGGTTCTAATTTCGCTCATTGCGCTATTGTATCACTGTCACTTTTGATAATTGATATTTTCTTAGCCCTATTCCGAACTTATTTATCCCTAATCCTTACCGATCTATCCCAAAATGGTCATTGAAGTTCTATATTTCTTTGATTCTTCGAACAAAAAAGCATCAAGATTCCTGCAAATTAAAATATCAATTGATAAATTATTTATAGACAGTGAGTTAGAGCTATCAAAACCCAAACAAAAACTGTTTTTTTTACAGCATTCCGACAAAGCAGATTGCTGTGTTTACCGACCGCTGCTATAGTTCACAGCTGCTATCAGTGGTTTGACTATTATTTAAACAGTTAACCATTCATAAGCAAGTAAATGAGTAGATAACTCAGATTAGACAGTGCTGCAATCGGCGTAAGACACGGTCAACTGAGTTCCTTATCGCTCTACTCACGTACACTCATGTTGAGTATTCACCGCCACATCGCGGATCATAGGCTAACTCCCTATGATGACTGACGTGCCCCAGAGCATCCCTCTCCAGCCGGGAGGCTGCACCGATAAAGCCATGGGATCTGGCACCATGAGAAACGAAATAAAGCGATAAGAACAATGATGAAAATAAGAAAAGACAATGAGAATTTCTAAATGAAAAGAATGTTAATTAACGCAACTCAAAAAGAAGAGTTGCGTGTCGCTTTGGTTGATGGCCAACGACTGTTCGATCTAGATATCGAAAGTCCAGGTCACGAGTCAAAGAAAGCGAATATCTACAAAGGACGTATTACCCGTATTGAACCAAGCCTAGAAGCGGCATTCGTTGATTACGGCGCAGAACGTCACGGTTTCCTCCCTCTTAAAGAAATTGCCCGCGAATACTTCCCTGAAGGTTATACATACCAAGGCCGTCCTAGCATTAAAGAAGTGCTAAAAGAAGGCCAAGAAGTAATCGTACAAGTAGAGAAAGAAGAACGTGGTAGCAAAGGTGCTGCACTGACAACTTTCATCTCTTTGGCTGGTAGTTACTTAGTTCTTATGCCTAATAACCCTCGTGCTGGCGGTATTTCTCGTCGTATCGAAGGTGATGAACGCACTCAACTGAAAGCAGCATTAAGCACTCTTGAGCTTCCTCAAGGTATGGGCTTAATCGTGCGTACAGCGGGTGTTGGCAAAAGCGCAGAAGAGCTAGAGTGGGACCTGAATGTTCTATTGAACCATTGGGGCGCTATCAAGCAAGCTTCTGATTCAAATGCAGCTCCTTTCCTAATTCACCAAGAGAGTAACGTTATTGTTCGCGCAATTCGTGACTACCTACGTCGTGATATCGGCGAGATTCTAATCGACAGCAATACTATTTTTGAACGTGCACAAGCGCACATTCAATTAATACGCCCAGATTTCATGAATCGCGTTAAGAAATACGATGGTGAAGTGCCACTATTCAGCCATTACCAGATTGAAAGCCAGATCGAATCTGCTTTCCAACGTGAAGTTCGTCTTCCATCTGGTGGTTCTATCGTAATCGACCCAACAGAAGCACTGACTTCTATCGATATCAACTCTGCTCGTGCAACAAAGGGCGGCGATATTGAAGAAACAGCACTTAACACTAACCTAGAAGCTGCCGATGAAATTGCACGTCAATTACGTCTACGTGACCTAGGTGGTCTTGTTGTAATCGACTTTATCGATATGACCCCGGTTCGCCACCAACGCGAAGTAGAAAGCCGTCTACGTGATGCCGTTCGTTTAGATCGCGCACGTGTTCAGATTGGTCGTATTTCTCGCTTTGGTCTTCTAGAGATGTCTCGTCAACGTTTGAGCCCATCACTAGCAGAAGCAAGCCACCACATTTGTCCTCGTTGTACAGGTACTGGTGTTGTTCGTGATAACGAATCTCTAGCACTTTCTGTTCTACGTTTGATTGAAGAAGAAGCTCTAAAAGACAACACAGCACAAGTACTTGCTGTTGTGCCTGTTCCAATCGCTTCTTACCTTCTGAACGAAAAACGTCGCTCAGTAAACCACATCGAGAAGAACCAAGAAGTTAAGATCACTGTTGTTCCTAACTCAGACATGGAAACGCCGCATTTTGAGGTTATCCGTGTTCGTGAAGGTGAAGAGTTCGATCTACTATCTTACTTGCTGCCTAACAAGCTAGAAGCTCTAAAAGAAGCGGAAAGCAAAGAGCCTGCTGAACAGACTATTCGTCCTAAGAAGATCGAAGAACCTGCTCTGAAAGGCTTCGCAGCTCCTGCTCAATCAGCACCAACTCCTGCTCCAGCACCTAAAGCTGTAGAAGAGAAGAAAGCTGAACCAGCAGCGACTCAAGAACCAGGCCTAATTGGTCGTTTCTTCAAAGCTATCGGTAGCTTCTTATTTGGCTCTTCAACTCAAGAAGAGAAAAAAGAAGAAGAGAAGAAAGAAGAAGAAAAACCTAAAAACAATCGTAACAACGGCAACCGTCAACGCCGTGATCGTAACGATAACCGTCGTCGTAACCAACGTGGTGAGCGTGGCGAACAGCGTAACGACCGTGGTGAACGTGGTGACAATCGTAACGAAAACCGTGACAACAAACGCCGCCGTAAGCCAGCTCGTGATGAGAAGCCTGAAGAGCAAAAAGAAGCAGCTCCACAGCAAACTCGTCAGCCTCGCAAGCCTAAGCAAGACCGTCGCAACAAGCCACGTGATGAGCAGAAGCAACGCGAAGAGCAAGCACCATCTAAATTAGCAGAAGAAGGTCTACAGCTAGCAGCAGAAGCACAAGCTGGTAAACCGGAAGCGCCTAAGGCTAAACCTGAAGCGAAAGCAGCTAAGATTAAAGAGCGTCGTCAGCGTCGTAAACTGAACAAGCAAGTTCGTGTTAAAGACCAACAAGCTCAAGCTGAAGATAACGCTTCAAAAGAGCAGGTTGCTGCTAAAGAACTATCTGTTTCAAAAGAACAGTCAGTAGCTCAAGAGCAAAAAGTTGCGGAACAAGTAGAAGCAACTCAAGCGAATGCAGAGCAAACTGAACAGGAAGAGCCGAAACAACGTCGTAACCGTCGTTCTCCACGTCACCTACGTGCAAGTGGTCAACGTCGTCGTCGCGGTCGTGATCGTCGCCCTAACCCATTCCGCCTACGTAAAGGTGGTGTAGCTTCTCCAGAGATGGCTATGGGTAAAGTGATGCCTCGCTTCATTCCAAAACCTCACCACAAGCAGGCAAAGCCTGAAGTGGCTGAAGTTCAAGTAGCAGCTGAAGCTCAAACATCTGTTCAAGAGCAGAATGTTGCTCTAGAGACGGCACCACAAAGCAACGTAGCAATGACTGGCGGCTTCGCATGTCCAGAGCTTGCAATGGGTAAAGTTATCATCCGTCGTGAAGATGCTGCTGTTGAAGCTCAAGTAGCTGAGACTCCTGCTGTAGTTGAAGCTCCTGCAGTCGTTGAAGAAGCACCAGTGGTTGCAGAAGCGACGAAAGTTGAAGCGCCTGTTGTAGCAGAAGCTGTGCAAGCAGAAGCAACACCAGTTGTTGAAGCTGAAGCGCCTAAAGCTGAAAGTGCAAAAGTTGAAGAAGCACCTGTTGCTAAAGCAGAAGCTCCTAAAGCGGCACCAAAGGCAGCTGTTGCTAAGAAGCAAGCCGGTTCACCAATGACTAAAGCTCCTGGTCCTCAAGAGATCAAAGAGATTGAAGTGATTGCAGCTCCGTTCCGCACTGAACGTTTTGTATCGAAAGGTGCAGGCAGTCAGGCAGCGTCGAACAAAGCTGGCGCGGCGATGACTAAGCCAAACTACTAGTGATTACTGATAGGTAATCGCGAGTAAATAGAATCAAAGGCTGCTTATTAAAGCAGCCTTTTTCATATCTACTAATCGAATAAAAATTAACAGATATATTACTCAAAGTTAGGTTCAACCTTGAACTTAATCACATTTTTGGGTAGCATTCGCGCACTTATCTTTTCGACACTTCGCTATTGCCGCTCTTTTCCATCACTGTTTGGCTACGCAATACACCCGTGTCGGTAAATCCATCTTAAGCATAGCTGAGCAAACATGTTCGAATTCCCACAATTTTCAAAGCACTCTGTAAAGAATGACGTGCTTTCAGGTCTTACAGTAGCCCTGGCTCTGGTACCTGAAGCTGTAGCATTCGCCTTTGTTGCTGGCGTTGACCCAATGGTTGGTCTTTATGCAGCATTCATCGTAGGTTTAATCACTTCTGTCTTTGGCGGCCGTCCAGGTATGATTTCTGGCGCAACCGGCGCAATGGCCGTTGTAATGGTGAGCCTAGTGGCAACCCATGGTGTTCAATACCTATTCGCAGCCGTTATGCTGGCTGGCCTTCTGCAAATTGCAGCAGGTGTATTTAAACTAGGTAAATTTATCCGTATCGTTCCACACCCAGTAATGATTGGTTTCGTGAACGGTTTGGCCATTGTTATCTTCCTAGCTCAACTTGGTCAATTTAAAGCGCCAGACGTAACAGGTGCGTTGACTTGGTTACCAAGCGGTCAAATGACACTAATGCTAGGTCTAGTAGCCCTTACAATGGCTATCATCCACTTCCTACCTAAGCTAACAACAGCAGTACCATCTTCATTAGTTGCTATTGTTACAGTAACGGCTTTGGTTGTGGGTCTTGACCTTGAAACTCGCACTGTTGTCGACTTCCTACGTACAATGTCTGGTGACGAAGCTGCTACGCTAGCGGGCTCTCTTCCAACATTCTCAATTCCTGCTGTTCCGTTTTCTTTAGATACACTACAGATCATCCTGCCTTACGCAATTATCCTTGCGGCTATCGGCCTGATTGAATCTCTGCTGACACTGACAGTACTAGATGAAATGACAAACACTCGTGGTCAATCTAACCGTGAATGTGTTGGTCAAGGTATGGCTAACGTAACGTGTTCTGTATTCGGTGCGATGGGTGGTTGTGCGATGATCGGTCAATCGATGATCAACGTAAACTCAGGTGGTCGTGGTCGTCTTTCAGGTATCGTCGCCGCAGTTGCACTACTGATGTTCATCCTGTTCGGTTCTGCACTGATTGAAATGATTCCTCTAGCAGCACTTGTGGGCGTAATGTTCATGGTTGTTATCGGCACATTTGAATGGGCAACCTTCAAGCTTGCGCGTCGCGTTCCTAAACAAGACTTCTTCGTTATCGTTCTTGTTACCGTAGTAACAGTACTGACTGATCTTGCTGTGGCAGTAGGTGTTGGTGTTGTCGCTTCTGCGCTAATGTTTGCTTGGCAACATGCTAAACACATCTACGCAGATACATCAGTAAACGCTGAAGGCTCAAAAGAGTACAAAGTTAACGGCCCAATCTTCTTTGGTTCAACGGCTAACTTCCTAGAGTTGTTTGACGCATACAACGATCCACAAGATGTAATCGTTGATTTCGCAAACTCACGCGTGACTGACCACTCTGCAATTGAAGCGATCGACACGATTGCTGACCGTTACGCGGCGCTAGGTAAAACACTTCACCTTCGCCACCTAAGCCAAGACTGTGTTGCTATGCTGCACAAAGCAGGTAGCTTAGTTGAAGCGAACGTTGCAGAAGACCCAATCTACAAAGTAATGTCTAAGTAATCTTAGCTGTAGCTTTAAGTTAGATTTAGAGAGGCCGACATTCAATGTCGGCCTTTTTTATACCTATCGGTCAGCCCTTACGCTGATAACAAAACGACGTACATTGTTCCTACACTACATCGAACGCAGTATCGCTTCGCTAGACTCTTCGATTAAATCCAACACCAATTCAAAACCATTTCCCTCACCATAATACGGATCGGGGATCTCTTGATATTGTGACTCTCCAAAACTCAAAAATAATGCGAGCTTGTATTGGAGGTGAACTGGACATTGGCTCATTAAGTCGTCTAAATTCGCCCTATCGGCCGCGAGTATCAGGTCAAATTCTTCGAAGTCATTATCTACCACTTTACGAGAAGTAATCCCCTTAAAGCTGTAGCCTCGCTTCTCTCCTGCAGATTTGGATCGCGAGTCTGGCGGGTTGCCTTGATGAAAACCAATCGTCCCCGCAGAGTCGACCACAACATCAATATCCAGCTGTTGCGCTTTCTTCCTTAGCACCGCTTCACCTGTTGGCGAGCGGCAAATATTCCCCATACAAACTACGAGTATCTTTTTCATCCCTAATCACCTGTTCTTCCGATGGTTTTTGCTATCGTTAAGTTAGGCTATGATAGACGCAATCACAACTTAAAAGGATTTGTTATGTCGACTGAAGACAACAAAGAACAACGCCACAAAGCAAGACAACAGAAAGTAAAAGAACAAGTCGATGCACGTGTCGCTGCAGCACAAGAAGTAAAAGGCCTATTGCTGGTCATCACGGGTAACGGTAAAGGTAAATCAACATCCGGTTTTGGTACGATTACACGTGCCGTTGGTCATGGTAAGAAATGCGCCGTTGCTCAGTTTGTTAAAGGTACCTGGGATAACGGCGAAAAAAACGTTCTGCAAAAGCTTGATGTCGAGTTCCAAGTCATGGGCACAGGCTTTACTTGGGAAACTCAGAACAAAGCGCAAGATATTGAAGCTGCGCAGCGTGTATGGAAAGAGTGCCAACGCATGCTGGCTGATGAGTCGATCGATGTGATTCTGTTTGATGAACTGACTTACATGGTTAGCTACGGTTACATCGAACTCGATGAAGTGGTTGAGGCGTTGAATAACCGCCCGAAGATGCAGTCTGTCATCATTACAGGTCGTGGCGCGCACCGTACTCTTACTGAGATAGCAGATACAGTATCTGAAGTTCGCAATGTGAAACACGCTTTTGAATCTGGTGTTAAAGCGCTACAAGGCGTTGACTGGTAATCACCTTCAACCAGAGATCCCCGACTCGGTCATTCTTCCCTCTCGAGGATGACGACCACTAGGCCGTTACGCTCTTGAACAAAGGACGACGGCCTATCGTCATTCCCTAGAGCGAGGGACGAGTGTCATAGGGAATCTCTCTTGAGTATTATCGAGCCAAAAATAAAAAGCGCCATTCCTACAACAGGAGTGGCGCTTTGTTCATTTTTAAATGAGATGAAGACTAGTTAAACAAACCTTTTAGTAGACCGTTTACTGCGTCTCTTGTTTTCTCATCTTTGATCTTGTCACCGTACTTTTCGTCTAACTTTTCTAAACCACGATCAATTTCTTTCTGTGCTTTCTGTTTCAATACATCATCAAAAACAAGTGCAAATTTCGGGGCTGCCCACTGACCTGTTACCTTAATTGGGATAGTCACATCTTTCAGGTCGTCGATGCTCTTACCGCCCTGACCTTCAAGTGAACCCACAATTGATGTACGCACAAGGAAGTCGACCGTTTCATTGATGAAGTTTGCTTTACCTTGACCTGTCACACGTAACAGTGGCGACTGTGCTGATAAGTCGTTAGTTGAAACCCAACCTTTATCCACTTTCAGCGTCGCTTTCATTGCACTGAAGTCCGTTTTTTGAGCTTCATTTGTGCTTTCAACTTTCTCGCCCTTGATCTTAGCGTAGTTTTCTCGAATCAGTTGAGCTACGTTGATGCCGTTAACTGCACCATCTTCAAAGTTAATCGCGATAGTACCGACTAGGTTTTTCTTGATACCCGTCGGAGTTAGACTCTTACCTTTCACGTTGACATCAATATTACCGGTACCTTCCAGCATATCGTTATCTGCAACATCAACCAGTAACGGTTGTACTTTCACGCCTTTGATTTTCTTCTTAGCCGTGTAAGTCGCTGGTGTTTTACGAGCGTCTAACTTTGCAGTAGCAGAAATAGAACCTTGGTAAAGATTCGAGGTGAATGAGGTTAGCTCTGCGATACCACGGTTAACCGAAAATGCGGTTTTAACATTCTGCATCTTCGCGTTGTTCGCCTTGAACTTATCAATCGTGATGTCACCTTTCACGTCTAACGTTTTCAGAGCCGACAGATCAGGTTCCACTTCTTTAGCTGGATCTGAACTACCAGAACTTGACGTTGAACCACCAGCAGAACCAGAAGGCGCTGTGCTCGCTGTTTCTGTTGTATTGCCTAAGCCTAAGAATTCATCTAAATCAATATTCGGGCTATGAAGAGAGAAACGAACCTTTGGTATTTCAGATAGGATTACGTCTGCTTTACCGTCTAATGCAATAGCGTTAGCTTGTAGCTTCTCTAACACAAAGCTCAGGTGGCTCTTGTTAAGATCGAAGCTTAAGTCAGACAGCATGTCGACTTTCATTGGAGACTGAGGAAGCGTGTCGCCTTTGAATGTTGAGTCTAACGTTAACTTGTTCAGCGTTACTTTTGAAATCGCGCTATCAACAGTAAGTTCACCGCCACCTTTAAGATCAAGGTCAAGGCCAGCTGCATTACCGATTACAGCGTAAGTCAGTTGGTTTACCTTATCGAACTCAAACGTATTCAAGCCAATTTTTGCTGACTCAATCGACGTCGCTGGATCATTGAACTTAGCGTTTAAGTCGATATTACGAAGTGCGTAACTTGCAAAGCCTTCAGCTAATTTGAATTCTGCACTGCCTTGTGCAGAGAACTTCTGTTGATTGTTCTCACCAGAAGCCGCAAATGTCGCGGTTGTCCATGTATCAACGGCAAACTCAGAAAGATTCAAAGACACATCGTATAGCTTAGTGAATGAACCCGCTTGCTTGTCGTCCATTTCAAACAATGCGTTTGATACAGTTACGCCTGCAAGGTTGATCGTCCAACCCGATGCGTCTGTGGTAGTTTGCTCTTGAGGGGCAGGCGCTGATTCAGAACTTGTGCCTGCTGCAGGCTCAGATTCTTGAGGCGCTGACGCTTGCGTTAGTGCATCAATGTTCTTGCGACCATCTTTAAGCGTTTCTAAATAGAATTCTGCACCATCTAGAGTAATGTTGCCGATCTCTAGTTGGTTGCTAAATAGCGGAGTAACCGAAACGTCAACGCCAACGGTATCAACCTTAAATAGGTTAGGTTGCGTAAAACCTTCAGGGTTGCGTAATTCAGTTTGACCAAGTTCAAAGCCAATGGATGGGAAGAATTGCCAGCTGATATCACCCTCGATCACTAGCTCTAGGCCTGTGTGTTTTTGGGCTTGCTCGACAATTAATGGCTTAAATTGGTTGGGATTCACTAACAGCACTAGTGCCAGAATTGCTGCAACGACAACAAACACTGGTACAGCTATGAAAATGAGTAGTTTCTTCATCCGCATATTCCTTGCTTAGATTCCAAAAGAAAGTGGCACTATAAAAGTGCCACTGATTCGGTAAAAAATAAAGCTAAGTGAGTCACTTAGGCAAAATTTTATTCGATTAAGACTTCAACAACTTCGCAATGTGCGCTTTTAGCACATCAATCGCAATACGGTTTTTACCACCACGAGGAACGATGATGTCTGCATGTTGTTTTGAAGGCTCGATAAACTGCATGAACATTGGACGTACTGTTTCTTGGTATTGCTTAAGTACAGTGTCCATTGTACGACCACGCTCTTCTACATCACGCTTAACACGGCGTAATAGACAGATGTCTAATGGTGTATCCATAAACACACTTGCGTGCATTAGTTTACGAAGACGCGGGTCTGTTAGAAGCAGAATACCCTCTAAAATGATCACTTTCTTTGGAGTAAGTGTAGTCGTTTCAGAAGTACGTGTGTGCTCTGTGTAGCTGTATTCAGGAACTTCTACGGCGTTGCCACTCATTAGCTGCTGTAGATGTTCACATAAAAGATCATGATCTAGTGCATTTGGGTGATCGTAGTTAGTTTTAACACGCTCTTCCATACTCAAGTGGCTTTGGTCGCTGTAATAGCAATCTTCCGTGATAACACCAATTTGATGGTCGCCTACTTTTTCGCGCAATTCATTATAAATTGTACTAGCAATCAGACTTTTTCCTGAAGCTGAAGCGCCAGCGATACCTACGATGACACATTGATTATTATCAGACATTAATTTTGCACCCGATATGGTTTGGTGGTGGGAAGAGATAAACCGCCTGATTATAGGGGCTAAAGCACATAGATTCTAGTCGCCATTTTAGCTAATTGCAGTCAAATTGATGATATCAATGCATTTAATGAATGCAATCGTTTGCTTTCAAATAACTTGCCTACAACTATTTGCACAAGCCCAATGGATATTGACTTAAATCCACCGCTGTTTATCTAATCCAAACTATATTTAAACGACTTTGTGATTAACTTGCGCTATTCAACCATAGATTCGTTATTCAACCATAGAGAAGTTAATCGCTTCTGGTCTCGCCTTGCCGGTCCAGAACATCTTCGCAGCCACATTCTCTGCAAGCTCTAAGTAGTGACGTGTATGTTCACTATCTGGACGACGAATCACCGTCGGGCAACCTGCATCGATATCTTCTCGCACATCAATATGAAGAGGGATCTGTGCCAAAATATCGAGGTAAAACTCTTCTGACATAGCTTCGGCACCACCAACACCAAAGATATGCTCTTTCTCACCACAGTGACTACAAATATGATAGCTCATGTTTTCAACTAAGCCTGCGACTGGCACACTCACCTTATCAAACATCGCTACGCCTTTACGTGCATCCGCTAGCGCCAAATCTTGAGGAGTGGTCACCACTACAGCCCCGGTCACTGGGATCTGTTGCGATAACGTCAGCTGAATATCGCCCGTGCCCGGTGGCATATCAATAACTAGATAATCCAACTCTGGCCATACGGTTTCGTTAACAAGCTGACCTAAAGCCTTGGCCGCCATTGGACCGCGCCAAATCGCAGCGTCATCTTTCGACACAAGATAACCGATAGAGTGAGTGAAAATACCGTGCGCTTCGATTGGCATCATCCACTTGTTATTCTGGACTTCTGGTTTCGCATCTAATTGGCCAAGCATCATAGGTACAGAAGGACCATAGATATCCGCATCCAACAAACCCACTTTTGAACCAGACTTAGATAAAGCCAAAGCAAGGTTGACTGAAGTGGTCGATTTACCCACCCCACCCTTTGCAGATGTCACGGCGATGATGTTCTTCACCCCCTTCAATGGTGTCGCAACCGTGGTTTCTAACGCAGACGGCTTCACCTTCACTTCAAACTGAAAAGCGCTAACAAGCTGTTGTTCAATCTGAGAGTGAATCCACTGTTCCAATTCAACCGCAAGCTGATTAGCGGCAAAAGGTAAGGTGATAACAAATGATCCACGCGGATCAACCGATACAATATTTTGGTGTAGCGCCCACTCTGGGATGAGGATTGGTGACTCGAACTCATTCAACCATGAACAGAAATCTTGCTTAGAAGTAAAGTTACGCATTGGGACTCCTTTTTTTATTTATGCTATCACCCACGAGATGAAGACTGAACCCCTAAAAAACTAGGGGAATCCTTAGTCTGATACCTTGGCGTATCACACGTTATAAAGTAGTATTACCTCTCAAATTTATACCTATCAAAAAAGCGAATTATTAAGTATGGCAACTGATCCAAGACAACTTTTGGTAACTTGTGCGCTTCCGTACGCTAACGGCTCTATTCACCTTGGCCATATGCTTGAGCATATCCAAGCTGATATCTGGGTTCGATACCAGCGTCTACGTGGCAACACTGTAAACTTCATCTGTGCTGACGATGCTCACGGCACGCCAATTATGCTTAAAGCTCAACAGATGGGTATCACGCCAGAAGAGATGATCGCTGCTGTTAGTGAAGAGCACCAAAAAGACTTCGCTGGCTTTGATATCAGCTTTGATAACTACCACAGCACACACAGCGAAGAGAACCGTGAACTGGCTTCTCACATCTACTTAGAACTTAAAAAGAACGGCTTCATTTCTAGCCGCACTATTTCTCAGCTTTTCGATCCTGAGAAAGAGATGTTCCTACCAGACCGCTTCGTAAAAGGTACTTGCCCTAAGTGTAAGTCAGAAGACCAGTATGGTGATAACTGTGATAACTGTGGTGAGACATACAGCCCAACTGAGCTAATTAACCCTAAATCAGCGGTTTCTGGCGCAACTCCAGTAATGAAAGACTCTGAGCACTTCTTCTTCGACCTACCTCAGTTCGAAAGCATGCTTAAAGAGTGGACTCGTTCTGGCTCTCTACAGAATGAAACTGCAAACAAAATGCAGGAATGGTTTGAGTCTGGTCTGCAACAGTGGGATATCTCACGTGATGCACCTTACTTCGGCTTTGAAATCCCAGGCGAAAAAGACAAGTTCTTCTACGTATGGCTAGACGCACCTGTTGGCTACATGGCTTCTTTCAAGAACCTATGTGACAAACGTGACGATCTAAACTTCGATGAATACTGGAAGAAAGACAGCACAACTGAGCTTTACCACTTCATCGGTAAAGACATTGTTTACTTCCACAGCCTATTCTGGCCAGCAATGCTAGACGGCGCAGGTTTCCGTAAGCCAAACAACGTATTCGTACACGGCTACGTAACAGTGAACGGTGCGAAGATGTCTAAGTCGAAAGGCACATTCATCAAAGCAAGCACGTACCTAAACCACCTAGACCCTGAGTGTCTACGTTACTACTACGCTGCTAAACTAAACAGCCGCATCGATGACTTAGATCTTAACCTTGAAGACTTCACTCAACGTGTAAACGCTGACGTAGTAAACAAGATTGTTAACCTAGCTTCTCGTAACGCTGGCTTCATTACTAAGCGTTTTGAAGGCAAGCTAGCTGCTGAATTTGCAGAGCCTGAGCTATACAACGAATTCGTTGCTGCTGCTGAGCGTATCGGTGAGCTATACGAAACTCGTGAATTCAGCCGTGCTATCCGTGAAATCACTGCACTAGCGGATAAAGCTAACCAGTACATCGACGAAAAAGCACCTTGGGTTCTTGCAAAAGAAGAAGGCAAAGAAGCTGAGCTTCAACAAGTTTCTTCTGTAGGTATTAACCTATTCCGCGTACTGATGGCTTACCTGAAACCAGTGATGCCAGAGCTTGCAGCTCGCACTGAAGCTTTCCTAAACGAAGAGCTAACGTGGGAAGCGATTGCTACTCCGCTAACTGATCACGAGATCACTAAGTTCAAAGCGCTATTCAACCGCATTGACCCTAAGAAAGTGGAAGCAATGGTTGAGTCTTCTAAAGAAGATGCAGCCGCTGAAGCAGCAGCGAAAGAAAAAGCAGAAGCTGAAAAAGAGCAAGCAAGCCAAACTGAGCTAGACAAAGAGCCAATCGCAGACGAGATTGAGTTCGATGCCTTTGCAGCAGTAGACATGCGTATCGCTCGTATCATCTCTTGTGAAGAAGTACCAAAAGCGAACAAACTACTGAAGTTCCAACTAGACATCGGTGGTGAGACTCGCCAAGTATTCTCTGGTATCAAATCAGCATACAAACCTGAAGAGCTAGAAGGCAAGCTAACTGTAATGGTAGCAAACCTAAAACCTCGTAAGATGAAGTTTGGTATGTCTGAAGGCATGATCCTAGCAGCGGGCCCTGGCGGCAGCGACCTATGGATCCTTGAGCCACACGAAGGTGCTCAACCTGGTATGCGTGTAATGTAATTCTGACTCCAGTCAGATAACAAGCACCCATCACTAAATCCCTAATGCATTTTTGACTTGAAAGAGTTAATCAGCATTGGGGATTTTTTATATCTACCGAAAATTAGCGTTCTCTGTTAGAGTCGCCGTCAACTATGCTATGTAGAGTAGAAATTGGTTCGTCGACAAAAATAGGCTAAACCAACACCTCTTTACTCTAAAACCCTTTTTAGGAATCCCCAGTGACTAACAACGAAATCTTGCGTCGTATTCAACACGCACTAAACCTTAAAAATGCACAAATCATCAAAGCTATCGAACAAGCTGATGTGACTGTTGCTCATGACCAAGTGATTAACTGGCTAAAAGATGACAACGACAAGTCATGCTCTAAGATGAAAGATAAAGAGTTAGCGGTATTCCTAAATGGTTTCATCAACCTTAAGCGTGGCAAAAAAGAAGGCGAGCAACCTAAACCTGAAGTTGCACTGACGAACAACATGATCTTCATGAAGCTTCGTATCGCATTGAACATGAAAGCAGAAGATGTTTTGGACGTACTAGAAGTGGTTGGCATTAGCTTGAGCAAGTACGAAATCGGCGCTTACTTCCGCAAGCCAGAAAACAAAAACTACAAAGTGTGTGAAGACCAACTACTTTGCGATTTTCTAAACGGTGTGCAATTTACCAACCGTCCAGACTCAGAAGAGTTTACGGGTTAAGTTACTACTCCTAGATAAATTTTAAGTTGCTACACATAGATAAATTACTCGTCATAGGTAAGTAACTGACCCACTGATAATTTTCTAGTAACGACAGATAAATAAAAAGCGGCGAGATAATTGAATTATCTCGCCGCTTTTTCGTTTTCTTTACGTCACTGACTAAACAGGAACAACAATAGTAAACCTATGCCTTAGCTGTCGTCTTCAGTGAAGTTCGTCGGCAATGTCGTTTTCATTTCATTCCAAACTTGTGCACTTGCGATACCGTAGTTACGAATCACTAATGGCAAAGTTTCGCGCTCGCCACTTTCACAGATAATGAACAACTCTTTATAAAAGTCCATCGCTAAACGTCGTGCTTCTGGGTTAGAGAAGTAGTAGCTACCGATACGGTCATAAAGTTTACGCACACCGTTAAAGATCAGGCCGTAAATCTGGTTGCCTGAGTGGAATGCCAAACGTTGGAAAAGCATGTAATCATAGAAGTTGAAAGTCTTCGCGATTAAGATCGTCTGACGTTTCGCTTCATCTTTTTCTGAATCTTCTTTTACCGCTTGTTTGATCTTGTCAGCGTATGGCGACGATTCTAGGAACTCATCCCAAGTTGGTGCCGCAAGTAGCGCTTCACAAGATTCAATCACGTTACTGATAGTACGCTCTGAAGCTTCTTTGTTTGCTTTGAATGCATAACGCATAAAGATCGGGCTGATATTAGTACGAGCAGCAAGCAGGTCTTCTACCATTTTGCTTGCGTTATCAACGTCCAACGTCATTAGCGTATCAAGGATATGAAGACCTGAGGTTTCCATAAACTGGTTAACTTTAGTTGGTTTGCCATGTTGGATTGTCAACCAACCATCACGAGCAAGACGTTGTAGTACTTCACGAAGCGTAGTACGTGTAACACCAATCAGCTCAGAAAGCTCACGCTCTGCGGGCAAGATAGAACCTGGAGGGAAACGGCCATTCCAAATACTTTCAATGATATACTTCTCTGCAAATCCTGCCGGGCTCTTCGCCTTAATGACCATCTACACTTCAATCCAATTTAATTATTCTGTTCTAATTTACTCATCATACCACTAGTTCACACCTAGCGGAAACACCCTCAAAAATTTTACTCACCCTAAACACCGTTAGAGTTATAACTCTAAAGTTCAGCACACGTTTGCACCTCAGGTTTGTAAAGCAAGCGACTCTAAACCACCATTTAAACAAACCGTTAACACAACAATTTTTCTTTAAAATCAATGGGATTGGTCATATTTTTAAAGCTATTAATTTGCAATATTAAGTTGTAATAATCATATATAAGCCGTCGTTATTCTGTAATTTTCAATCATTTCGCTGAAATATTGATTCTAGTCGGTTTTTATCACATTTTAAGTGGTATGCTTGCGCTACTTTGATCGCGTTTCTCAACAAAAAAGAGGTATTTTTAGGGCTACAGGGCTTTTCCTGTTGACTAAATGTTATCTAAGAGTAAAGTTGCGCTCAAAAATAAGCAGTGCTTGAGTTTCTAAGGGAGTGACTTGGCAAGACCACAGAACATTACATGGAATGTAGTTTTCCTAAGTCACTGTTAGTTATAGTTTTTAACAATTTCTATAGCTCGATTCTCAAAATGTTGTATTGCTTGTCTATTCATAATCAACATAAAAGAGTATTAACATGCCGATGTCTCTCGGAAACGCTTTTATCAAGAACTTCCTTGGTAAAGCTCCTGATTGGTATAAACTTGCCATCATTTCCTTTTTAATCATCAACCCGTTTGTTTTCTTCCTAGTTGACCCATTTGTTGCGGGCTGGCTATTGGTGGTTGAGTTTATTTTCACTCTAGCTATGGCTCTCAAATGCTACCCACTTCAACCGGGTGGTCTATTAGCTATTCAAGCAGTCGCCATTGGCATGACCAAACCAGAAATGGTTTATCACGAGCTGCAAGCAAACCTTCCTGTATTACTCTTGCTCGTATTCATGGTTGCTGGCATTTACTTCATGAAAGAACTGCTTTTGTTCATTTTCACGAAGATCTTGCTTGGCATCCAATCTAAAATTTTACTCTCCGTTGCCTTCTGTGTTGCTGCCGCTTTCTTATCAGCATTCCTAGATGCACTAACAGTAATCGCCGTAGTTATTAGCGTTGCGGTCGGCTTCTACTCTATCTACCACAAGGTTGCATCAGGCAAGGGCACAACGTCTTCGCACGATCATACTCATGATGAAGAGATCTCAGAGCTAACTCGTGATGACCTAGAAAACTACCGTGCTTTCCTACGTTCACTGCTAATGCACGCTGGTGTGGGTACAGCACTGGGTGGTGTAATGACCATGGTAGGTGAACCACAAAACTTGGTAATTGCTAAGCAAGCAGGTTGGGAGTTCGGTGAATTTATCATCCGTATGCTGCCAGTAACACTACCTGTTTTCTTCTGCGGTATTTTAACTTGTGCACTTGTCGAGAAATTCAAAGTGTTTGGTTACGGTGCTCAACTACCAATGAATGTTCGCCAAATCTTAGTTGAGTTTGACAACAAAGAACGTGCAAACCGCACAAAGCAAGACGTAGCAAAACTATGGGTTCAAAGTGCAATCGCAGTTTGGCTTATCGTCGGCCTTGCACTTCACGTTGCTGAAGTAGGTTTGATTGGCCTGTCTGTGATCATCTTAGCTACAGCATTTACGGGTGTTATTGAAGAACACTCTATGGGTAAAGCCTTTGAAGAAGCGCTGCCATTTACTGCACTTCTTGCCGTTTTCTTCGCTGTTGTTGCTGTGATCATCGACCAAGCTCTATTTAAGCCAGTCATCGATGCAGTACTTCACGTTGAAGATAAAGGCGCACAGCTCGCACTCTTCTATATTGCCAACGGTATTTTATCGATGGTTTCAGATAACGTGTTCGTCGGTACGGTTTACATTAACGAAGTGAAAACTGCACTGGTTGAAGGCATCATCACTCGTGATCAGTTCGACCTACTTGCTGTTGCTATCAACACTGGTACTAACCTACCTTCTGTTGCAACGCCAAACGGCCAGGCTGCATTCCTATTCCTATTAACATCAGCACTTGCTCCGTTAATTAGATTGTCTTACGGTCGCATGGTTATCATGGCGTTGCCATACACCATCGTATTGGCACTGGTTGGCCTAGCAGGCATTGTGTTCTTCGTAGAGCCAATGACAGCATGGTTCTATGATGCAGGTTGGATCATTCAACGCACTGGTGAAGTCGTTGCTCCAGTTATCTCTGGTGGTCATTAAGCTAAACATTGTGTCGCAAACCACAATAAGTGTGTCGAGGGCGTGTTGACCTTTCGAGCTGATTTTTGCAGCGAGTTGCTGGGTATTTATACAAGGCAGAGGCTTTGATGTGTAGCTAGCCTACATGAGAAGCCGATAACGTAGTAGAAATGACCAGCAAACACTGCCCGAAGGGTTCGAGCTGGGCGCCCCCGCAAAAAGCGTTTTACTCTTTGTTGAGGGGGATTTGCTTAGAATGACTAGGCTACTTCCCCCTCGCCGCGATTAAAACGCTTTTATCTCGAACAAAATTTAATCGCGAAAGGTCAACACGCCCTAGCTAATCAAAAATATTAGTTGATTAGGAAACTTATCCAAGATAAAAAGCTCTGAGTAATCAGGGCTTTTTTATTTTATAGACAGGATTCAATTCGTGAACTTTTTAGCAATGATCAAAGACTTCTCTAAGGGACGTTTATCTTGGCTTTTACTGCTGGCTTTTATTGTCTTTTTTGAAGCGTGCGCTCTCTTCTTCCAACACGTGATGATGCTTGGTCCTTGCGTGATGTGTATCTATGAGCGCGTTGCTATGCTCGCTATCGGTGTTGCCGCCATGATTGGTGCGATTGCCCCGAATAACCCAATATCACGCTGGTTAGGCCTTGCTAGCTGGGGATTTGGCGCATACAAAGGTTTGATGCTTGCTTTAGAGCACGTCGATTACCAGTTCAATCCGTCCCCTTTCGCAACCTGCGACTTATTCGTAACCTTCCCTAGCTGGGCGCCTTTAAACCAATGGGCTCCGTGGATGTTTGAGGCTTACGGCGATTGCAGCAAGGTTGTGTGGCAGTTCTTCGATCTTTCTATGCCTCAGTGGCTAGTAATTATCTTTGCAGGTAACTTGGTTGCTTTCGGTATTGTGGTTATTTCTCAATTTGTGAAGTCGAAAAAGGACTTGCAGTAAGCCGTTGACACTTGGACAACAAAAAAGTCGACCACGAGGTCGACTTTTTTATTACTTAAGCTTTTGAACATATTAAGAGAGTCTGTTATTCACACAAACTAAGTTGCTCAACAAGCCGTGATTAGCTGCTTTTACCGCAGCATTGTTTAAACTTCTTGCCGCTTTCACAAGGGCAAAGGTCGTTTCGACCAATGTCTTTAAACGGGTTCACGCTCTGGGACTTATTGCCCAACATAGCTTCATCCGCTGCCATTGCCACTTCTGAGATCATCAGATCGACTTGACCCACTAAATCGGCAAGCGATGGTGGGTTAGTAAGCCCTGCAGCGATCATTTGTTGTTGAGTTTGCTCTTCATCAATCGCAAGCATCAAGGTGGTTAAGAGCGCTTGCAACATGCGCAGAGTACCATCCGCGACTGTCACGCTCTGCCACTGCTCTTCCACTGTTGGCCAAACCATCATGAAGCCTTCAGAAAAATCAGCGAACTGTTCGTTAAAGTCACCTTCAGCCAGTACGTCTGTTAATAGGTATTCATTACGCTGAATCAGGTTGTGCTGGCGATTAATCTGTTCTGTCACCGTTGTTACCAGCTCTTTACCCGCTTCAGGCGCAACGATAACCAGCCACTCTTCTGGATCGAGTGGTTTGGTCGCTAAGTTAGAGGCAAGGATTGCACCTTCCATAAACTGCGGAGTAATGTCAGTGATTGATTCTGGTAGGCTTAATAATTGATATGTCATGAAAGCTCTGGATATTGGGCATTTTCGATATTATAACGCCATCCTCCCAAAGATGTCGCTATTAAGAGACGAAACCATCATTAAGACATGCACCACACTCATAGTGACAATTCTGTAAGCACACCGTACAATCACGCCTCGAATTTTTCGGTTCATTCAGTTTTGGTAAAGCAACATGCGCGTAATACTTGGCCCTATGGAGGGCGTTCTAGACCACCTAATGCGTGAAATTCTCACAGAGATTAATGATTACGATCTCTGTGTGACAGAGTTTGTGCGCGTCGTAGATCAACTTCTTCCCCCGCATGTGTTCCACCGTATTTGCCCTGAGCTACATCAAGGCTCTCAGACCATGGCTGGTGTGCCAATCCATCTCCAACTTCTAGGGCAACACCCAAATTGGATGGCCGAGAATGCTTTTCAAGCTGCTAGCTTAGGCGCGAAAGGGATCGATCTTAATTTTGGTTGCCCAGCAAAAGCGGTCAACAAAAGTAATGGTGGCGCTTCATTGCTAAAAGAGCCAGAGCTCATCTATCAAGTGGTGAACGCCTGTCGAGAAGCGGTACCGGCACACATTCCTGTGTCCGCAAAGATTCGATTAGGTTGGGAGCATCCGGAAGAGTGCTTTGAAATCGTCGATGCCATCGAACAAGCCAAAGCTGACGAACTCACCGTGCATGCAAGAACCAAAGTTGGCGGCTATAAAGCCAGCGAAATCAAATGGGACTTCATCAATCAAATAAGAGAAAAAACATCTCTGCCGTTGATTGCTAATGGGGAGGTCTGGAACTATCAAGATGGTCAAGATTGCATAGAAGCAACAGGCGTCGATTCATTAATGGTCTGCCGTGGTGCTTTCAATATTCCAAACCTTGGTAACGTCGTTAAGCACAACCACCAGAAAATGCCGTGGGATAAAGTCATTGAACTTTTGCTGCGCTATTCAGAGTTTCAAATTAAAGGGGACAAAGGCATGTACTACCCCAATAGAGTGAAGCAGTGGTTTGTTTATCTAAGTAAAGGCTACCCTGAAGCGAACGAACTGTTTAAAGAAATTCGTACTTTCAAAAAGGCGCCACCGATTGTAGAACGCCTTCAGCGTTATCAAGAAGAACGCCGCCAACCTGTTTAAGATTATGTTTAGGGTTAAATACCCAACGCTACAAACGTGTTTACCGGTGCAAATAAGCTTTGCTTGGTAGACACGTTCCCTCTTTCATTTTCATTTTCATACAAAGCATCGATTCAATAACGTGGTTAAAATTTAAGACGGTCTTTGCCCGTCGTCTTAGCCACGTACAGCTTTTCATCGGCGTACTTAAATATCTCATCGAAGTTAAGTTTACTTTGCTCAGTTTCAACAATGCAGACACCGCCAGACACCGTAAATCCATTTGGAATAATGTCGGCTGAAGTGGAACAAATCGCATTCTTCACTCGCTCTAATGTTCTCATCAAAGTTTCACGATCTTCGCCTTTCATATAAACGACAAACTCTTCACCGCCAAACCGTGCTGCAACGTCACTGCTTCGAATACTGTTGCTGATCTGACGCGACATATAACGAATCACATCATCCCCCTTATCGTGGCCGTAGGTGTCGTTAATTGACTTAAAATCATCAATATCGAAGACGGTTAATGCAAACAGTTGATCGTGCTCTACACTGCGCCAGAACGCTTCTAAGCCACGACGATTCAATAACCCTGTCATAGGGTCTTTGGCTGCGAGATCTTTGAAGTAACCACGTTCAATATTGGAATTGACGTAGAAGAAGATGGTTACTGAGAACAGATACACAATGATGGCAACAATAAGGCTGTCTTTCTCGTAGACGAAAAAGTGCTCAACCTCTTTCGCGATGTCTAATTTGTAATACATCGCATGGTGAGACGAGACACCATCCAGTTTGATCTCGTGATAAAAAGCCGCAGAATCTACCGGAGTCGCTAAAGTGGTATCAATGATATCGATCCGACCTGCAAGATGCTCATTCGAGTTTGCGAGCAGCTTGTCAGCATTAATATCCACCGACAGCATCCCTTGGTGAACGCCTTTATGGAATACAGGGATCGTCATACTGATTATACGGTCAAGGGAATCAAAACGATAACCAGGGCCTGAAAGGGTAAGTTGGTCAGGGTTGTTGGCTGTTTTCTGCCAATAAGGACGACTCTTTATGGTCGAGAGTAACTCTTTGCTCAGCCCTTTGGCAAAACCTTCAGGTGAAGAGATCACATAGCCGCTCGTATCAATAAAGTGCACGCCGGCATGGTATTCATCAAGCTGGGATAAAAATGAAAGAATAGGAGCTAACGCTATTTTTTCTGACGCGCTCTTATAACTATCACTGCTTTCAGAACAAAGAGACTCTTGACCGATTAGCATATAGTCGATATCGACAGAGGGAATGTCTGAGGTTTTACCGTCGGCAAGTAGCAATACATCAATAGGCCAAATTTGGCAAAGACCATCCACAACATGTTTGTTGTGATCAAGAAAGAGAGGGTTTCCTGATTTATAATAGTTGGAGAAGCTGTAGTCTAGGGCTGTCGCCACTTTTGTGGTTCTTTTGAACACATCTTCAATACGATGAAACTCACTACTGATATCTTTTTCTACCGCGTCAAAATGATTCTTTCCTATTAGGCCAAGTAACATCGCGGCGATCACAGCGGGAAACCCGAAAACAAAGGTTAGGCTAAAGTGCCTATTTACTTTCATATAATGTGCTCTTAGCGTTCAGCTATTTTCATTTTCCCCATTAATATTATTACATTAATCGGCAATTCGCTCGACGTAAAATAATGTAAATTGATATTAACGACACACCTAACGGTCAAATAACCGCTTACAAATGAATAAAATAGAGAAGCGCCAACATATAGAGCAGGTGAGTTTGTTATCTGAGCCCATTTCAATGCTGTTAATAATATGACTTATGGCCTATTAGCTCACCTAACACCAAACTCAATTCACCGGCTAATGACCGCACGCTCAATCACAGATTGAGGCACTGTCACGCCAAGCTCACGAGCAGCATCTAGGTTGACCACCAGCTGAGAACTCTGCGCAGTTTTGACACTCAACTTCCCGGGCTTCTGTCCTTCCAGAATGGCTGCGACATAATCCGCGGTCTGAACCCCAACATCATAATAATCTAGACCTAAACCAGCAATCGCTCCCTTTCCGACATAAGATGTGGCGCCTGCGACGACTGGCGTATCTGCATGGTTAGCCGCTTTGATAAGACCCTCCATGCCGCTTGCAACCGTATTATCGGTCAAGGCATAGATAACATCGGACTTCTTAGCAATGGATTCTGCTTTTGCTTCGACATCGTCAACAGTCAGCGCTTTTTCGGTGTGAAGTGTATAACCGAAATCTCGAGTTGCCTTTCTCAATAACCCAACTAACGCAACGGCATTTGCTTCTGCTGGGTTGTAAACTACACCGATTGAATTAGCTTCAGGGAGCAGTTCTTTGATTAATGACACATGCTGAGTGATCGGAGATAAGTCAGAAAGCCCCGTGACATTACGCCCCGGCTTTTCTAATTGTTTAACGAGCCTAGCGCCGATAGGATCCGTAACCGCGGTAAACACGATAGGAATCGAGCGAGTCGCCGACACTAAGGCTTGTGAAGTCGGTGTCGCGATACCAACAAGTACATGTGGATTTTCACTGACGAGCTCTCTGGCAATCTTGGCTGCCTGAGCCGGGTTACCATTCGCCATTTCATAGGAGAATTCTAAGTTCTTACCGGGTTCATAACCATTGGCTCTCAATCCTTCAAGAAGCCCTAAACGTGTCGCATTCAGATCTGGATGGTCAACAACTTGTGAAACCGACACTTTGGCAACGTTTGCCATTGCATTGCCAGTCCATAGCAACATCAAGCAACTTAAAACCGCTGCCAATACCTTTCTTACAGAACTCATTATCGCTCCCTGAATCAAGCTCTACCCGTCATTACTCGCTCAAAGAGAACAACATCAAAATCACTATTGACATTATTACCAGTAACCATTGATAACTTGAAGTGATATTTAACAAAAATACAACAAGGCTCGAGTTATGTGAGAAAGGTTATATTGACTTCGGAGGAAGGTAAGAAACCAAGTGAATAAGGACAGGTAAGCTAAACGGAAAGTAAGCGAGGTAACAAAAAGAGGAGCAAATCTGAGAACAAGCTATAGAAGATGAATAGTTGTTCTCAGACAAGAGGGAGAGCTGGGATTCTTTAGAACCAACGCTCCATTGAGGATTTATCTAACTGACGAAAGGCACGATTTAAAATGATTGCCAATTCTTTATAGCGAGGGCGCGGCTTCATAGGCTCTAACGCAAAACCCGTTTCAGTGATCTTTTCATGCAGTTCGCGGTACCACGATACTAGCGCCGGCGGAAGTTGTGTATTTGAGCGATTGCCCAACCACCACATACCTTGTAGCGGCAAGCTGATCGCAAACAAAGCCATAACCACAGCCTGTGGCATCGCTTGGTAATTATTAAAGACCATTTGTGTAAGAACACTGATAGCGGCAATCGCAGGCATCACTTTCACGCCAAAACGGGTCGCTTTAATAATGCGTTGTTCTGGGAAGATCGCGTTTAACTCTTTTCGGACGGGCCAGAGATCCATGTACTTTTGGCCATCTTTTAAACTACTAGCTAAACCAACTCTATTGCTCATATGAGTCTCCCATTAAAAAAAAGTTGAAATCATCAACTAAAAACACAAAAATTTGACGAAAAATAATATTCTTTCAAATTTTTTTGTTATATTTGCACAATATCGCTATTATTTGCAGACCTCAATCTCATTGTTGCCCTTATTTACAATTTAAGCAACTTTGAGAAGACTTCTGCAAGGAATGCACAAGCCTCTTTTTGATAAAGAGCGCTTTCACTTTATACGGAAATTAACGTTTTTTTGACCAAGGTTAGTACGCAAGCCTATGTGCTTCGACTATTCTTGAGATTAATTTTCATCCTTAACTGATTTCGATCAGAAAAATAAACAGGTAGTCATTAATGTCTAAGCTAGTTTTAGTTTTAAACTGTGGTAGTTCTTCTCTTAAATTCGCTGTTGTTGATGCAGAAACAGGTGCAGAGCACCTAACTGGTCTTGCTGAGTGTCTAGGTCTTCCAGAAGCTCGTATGAAGTGGAAACTTGATGGCAAGCATGAAGCACAACTAGGCGCGGGCGCAGCTCACGTAGAAGCACTATCTTTCATGGTAGAAACTATTCTTGCTTCTAAGCCTGAGCTTAAAGCTAACCTTGGCGCTATCGGTCACCGTATCGTACACGGTGGCGAGCAGTTCACTTCTTCTGCACTTATCACTGATGAAGTTCTTAAGGGTATTCAAGACGCTGCGACTTTCGCACCTCTTCACAACCCTGCTCACCTTATCGGTATCGAAGCGGCTCAACAGAACTTCCCTGGTCTACAAAACGTTGCTGTTTTTGACACTGCGTTCCACCAAACAATGCCTTCTGAGTCTTACCTATACGCTCTACCGTACAACCTGTACAAAGAGCACGGCATCCGTCGTTACGGCATGCACGGTACTTCTCACCTATTCATCACTCGTGAAGTTGCAGGCCTACTAAACAAGCCAGTTGAAGAAGTTAACATCATCAACTGTCACCTAGGTAACGGCGCTTCTGTATGTGCAATCAAGAACGGTAAATCTGTAGACACTTCTATGGGTCTTACTCCTCTTGAAGGTCTTGTAATGGGTACTCGTTGTGGTGACCTAGACCCTGCAATCATCTTCCACCTACACGACGCACTTGGTTACTCTGTTGAAGAAATCAACAACATGCTAACTAAAGAGTCTGGTCTTGCTGGTCTAACTGAAGTGACTTCTGACTGTCGTTTCGTTGAAGACAACTACGGTGAGAAAGAAGAAGCAACTCGTGCAATGGACGTGTTCTGTCACCGTCTAGCTAAGTACGTAGCTGGTTACACTGCAACTCTAGAAGGTCGTCTAGACGCAATCACTTTCACTGGCGGCATCGGCGAGAACTCAGGCCCAATCCGTGAAATGGTTCTTAACCGCCTAGGCATCTTCGGTATCGAAGTTGACGGTGAAGCTAACCTTAAAGCTCGTTTCGGCGGCGAAGGTACTATCACTACAGCTAACAGCCGTATCCCTGCAATGGTTATCTCTACTAACGAAGAGCTAGTAATTGCTGAAGACACTGCGAAACTAGCAGGTCTTTAATTGATTTTCCTGACTAGCTTCATTCGAAGCTAGTCAGTTTTTCATATCAAGAAAATGGGGCTCAACTTCTATTCCTACCCCAATTTAAATATCGGTGGGAATAGCAGTTGAGCTTTTTTTATTTCCAATAGTCAAAGGTGTTCGTCAATGTCACGTACTATTATGCTTATCCCTACAAGCGCTGGTGTTGGTCTTACTAGTGTTAGCATGGGTGTTCTTCGCGCTATGGAGCGTAAGGGCGTAAGTGTTTCTTTCTACAAGCCAATCGCTCAGCCTCGCAGCGGTGGTAACCAACCAGATCTAACGTCTACTATCATCAGCGCAAACAGCGACATTAAGATTGGTGAGCCAATCGCAATGACTAAAGCTGAAGCTTTGATCGGTAGCGAAAAAATGGACGAGCTTCTTGAGTCTGTTGTTGAGCAATACAACAAGATCAACAAAGACGCAGAAGTTACGCTAATCGAAGGTCTAGTACCTACTCGTAAGCACCCATTTGCTAACCAAGTGAACGCGGAAATCGCAAAAACACTTGGCGCGGAGATCGTATTCGTTGCGACTCCTGGTACTGACAACCCTACGCAGCTTAAAGAGCGTATAGAAGTAGCATGTTCTAACTTCGGCGGTACTAAGAACAAAAACATCAAAGGCGTAATCATCAACAAGCTTAACGCTCCTGTTGATGAGGCTGGCCGTACTCGCCCTGACCTATCTGAAATCTTTGATGATGCAGACAGCGCTCAGCAAGCGAACCTTGAAGTAATGCAAATCTTCAACTCTAGCCCTATCCGTGTTCTTGGCTGCGTGCCATGGAGCATCGATCTAATCGCAACTCGTGCGGTTGATATGGCTAAGCACCTTAACTCTGAAATCGTTAACGAAGGTGAAATCTCAACTCGTCGTATTAAGAGCATCACTTTCTGTGCACGTTCTCTACCGCACATGATTGAGCACTTCAAACCAGGCTCACTGCTAGTAACTTCTGCAGACCGTCCTGACGTTATCGTTGCTGCGGCTCTTGCTGCGAAAAACGGTGTTGAGATTGGCGCAATCCTGCTTACTGGCGGTTACGACATTCCAGAAAGCATTGCTAACCTTTGTGCACCAGCATTCGCTTCAGGTCTACCGATCTTCAAGGCTCAAGGTAACACTTGGCAGACATCTCTAAACCTACAGAGCTTCAACCTAGAAGTTCCTGCAGACGATAAAGAGCGTATCGAGTTCGTTAACGATCACGTTGCAAGCCACATTGATGGCCCTTGGATTGATTCTCTATCTGAAGGTACTCAAGGCATCCGTCGTCTAAGCCCACCAGCATTCCGTTACCAGCTAACTGAATTTGCTCGTAAAGCGGCTAAGCGCATCGTTCTTCCTGAAGGTGATGAGCCACGTACAGTTAAAGCTGCGGCTATCTGTGCTGAGCGCGGTATCGCAACGTGTGTACTTCTAGGTAACCCTGAAGAAATCCGTCGCGTTGCAGCGCAGCAAGGTGTTGAGCTTGGCGCTGGCGTTGAGATCATCGATTCTGCATCAGTTCGCGAAAACTACGTAGCTCGTCTAGTAGAACTTCGTGGCGCTAAAGGTATGACTGAAGTTGTTGCTCGTGAGAAGCTAGAAGATTCAGTATTCCTAGGTACTATGATGCTTGAAGCTGGCGAAGTTGACGGCCTAGTTTCTGGTGCTGTTCACACAACGGCGAACACTATCGTTCCTCCGTTCCAGATCATCAAGACTGCTCCTGATGCTTCTATCGTATCTTCGATCTTCTTCATGCTTCTGCCTGATCAAGTTCTTGTATACGGTGACTGTGCGATCAACCCAGATCCAACAGCTGAACAGCTTGCTGAAATCGCTATCCAATCTGCAGATTCTGCTGCGGCATTCGGTATCGACCCACGCGTTGCTATGATCTCTTACTCTACTGGTGAATCTGGTAAGGGTGCAGACGTAGATAAAGTACGTGAAGCAACGAAACTTGCTCAAGAGAAGCGTCCTGATCTAGTGATCGACGGTCCTCTACAGTACGATGCAGCAATCATGGAAAACGTAGCCGCTTCTAAAGCGCCTAACTCTCCAGTTGCAGGTAAAGCGACAGTATTCGTATTCCCAGACTTAAACACGGGTAACACGACTTACAAAGCTGTACAGCGTTCAGCAGATCTAGTATCTATCGGTCCAATGCTTCAAGGTATGCGCAAGCCAGTAAATGACTTGTCTCGTGGCGCTCTAGTAGACGATATCGTTTACACAGTAGCTCTAACGGCTATCCAAGCAGACCAAGCTGCGCAAGCTGAAGAAAAAGTAGTTAACTAATTTTCTTTTTCAGAAAGCAAAAACCCTAGATGTTTATCTATAATGCCGATCGTTTAAGAAGACTTGAACGATCCTGCAGTTAGCAGATAATCCCC